>JBAXMA010000022.1:0-17639 GCA_037134535.1 bacterium | reverse complement strand
GGTCTAGAGTGAGAATTAAATGTTATGAACCATGAGCAAGTGAAGAAATTGTTGAAACGGCGCGAACGCTCCTCGATTGAATTCAAGGAGGCCCGTCGGGAACTCCCCCGCAGTCTCTTTGAAACAATTTGTTCATTCCTGAACCGCGATGGCGGGACAATCCTGCTGGGAGTGAATGATGACGGGGAGGTGACAGGCGTTGATCCGGATGCTGTGGAAAGACTCACCAGGGACATCGTGAATCTCTCGAACAATCCGCAGAAACTCGATCCGCCCGCAATCCTCGCCCCGGAAGTAGTCGAGTACGACGGCAAGATGGTCTTGGCAATCGAGGTTCCCTCAAGTTCTCACGTCCATCGTTGCGCTGGTGTCGTGTATGACCGCGGCCATGACGGTGACTTCAGGGTTCAGGACCCGCCGCGAATTGCCGCGCTCGTGAACAAGAAACAAGGCTACCATACCGAACAAGTAGTGTATCCCTGGCTGAAGCTATCGCATTTTGAACCGGGAATCTTTGAGAAGGCGAAGGCAGAGATCAAGGTGTTTTATCCCAAGCATCCGTGGCTGAAACTGTCACCAAAGGAGATGATGGTGAAGGCCGGACTATGGCGTGTGGATACGACGGAACGGACGCAAGGATATACACTGGCCGCCGCGCTTCTGTTCGGGACGGAGCAAACCATTCAGCAATTGGTTCCCGCGTACAAGATTGATGCGCTCCTTCGGCGGGTAGATGTAGACCGGTATGATGACCGGGTAAACATTCGCGTCAACCTGATTGATGCCTATGACCTCCTGATGGCTTTCGTTGAAAAACATCTTCCCGATCCATTCTATATGGAAAACGCGCGGCGAGTGAATCTCCGCGAGAAGATTTTTCGCGAAATCGTGTCCAATCTGATTGTTCACCGGGAATACACGGTAGCATCACCCGGCACACTGATTATTTACCGGGATCGCGTTGAGACCAGCAACCCTGCGATTCCTCACGGTCACGGTCCGATCCGACCCGGCCACTTCACCCCTTTTGCGAAGAACCCGACTCTTTCGAAATTCTTCATGCAGATGGGCCGTGGGGAAGAGATTGGTTCTGGTGTGCTGAACGTGACCAGATACCTGCCCTTCTACACGAAGGGCGGCAAGGCACGATTTGTCGAGGGTGATCCGTTCGTCACCATCATTCCTTTGCCTAGCGACCAAGGTTCCGACGGAAGACCGGGCGCAAAGACCGGAGCAAGTAGGGAGAAAAGTAAGGAGAAAAGTAGGGAGAAGAACAACGACCGTGTGCCTGCGCTTATCCGGCAGAAGGCGAACATCACGACAGAAGAACTGGCGACAGCACTTGAAATGAGTCGCGCTGGTGTTGAGAAGATAATCAGCAAACTCAAGAAGACCGGTCTCCTCCGCCGCATCGGTCCGGACAAGGGTGGACATTGGGAAGTTGTTCGGAAGCAATAGGTTCACGAAAGGAGTATGCGATGAGTGACAAAGCAAGAGAAGATGCGCTCGAAGTTTTCGAAACCACCGGTGCTGTTCTCGAAGAGATTGTAAAAACCAGCGGCTGGTTGCAGGTGCTCGGCCTGTTGGAAATAGTAGCGCAGAAAGGTGACGACAAGGAAATGCGGGCCTCATTCAAGAAGCTGCGTGAGGATCGCTTTGGAAAGAATCCGAAACTTGATTGAAGGAGTGTGGTTTATTTGGAAAGGGAGACGCGATGAGTAAGCAAGCACAGAAACGTCGAGTTCAGGTCAGCGCACCGCAGAACCAGTGGAGGCCCGCAAGTGCCGCAGCCAGGAAGAATGTCGTTTGCCTCGCCGGGCTGCTGAGCAAGGGAGATGACTGGACCAAGGCCGCGATTGATGAGGCCATCTTTGAGGATGTTGATGGCACAAGGGTTGTTGATGCCAGAATTCCCAGTCCCGGCCACCTCGCGCGGATTGAAGCAACCAACAACGCGGGGCAAGATATTTGCCAGCACGCGGAACTCCTGCACTACTTCGGAGACGGCCTGCTTTGCTTCCCATTCACTGCCACATTCTCGGCCGAAATTGCCTATTCCGTAAGCAAGGCTGACTACGCAAAGCTACCCGTTGAGCGGAAACGAAAAGCGAAGCTGGTTCCGAAGGGCAAAGCCGGCGGCATCTGTACCGAGGGCTGCACACTGCACATCAAGGCGCTGGCGACGATCGACCTTGATGCCAAGGGCCAGACAGTTATTGGCAGCGCAGGCGCGTCGCCAAAGGATCTTCAGCACATTGTCGCAACAACGTGCTTTGGCGTAGGCGCGATTCGGGCCGTGCGGATTGTGTCGTTTGGTGACAGATTCCTGAAGAAGTAGCAGCACCGGGTGTAAATAGCTTGTCGCTAGCCATCGGTTCGCTTACTGTTCGTGCGTGGTTAGTACAGAGCGGCTTGGTTTATAGTTGGGGCAAAGGAGTGTGCATGATGAAAGCGATTTCCCAAGAGGCAAAGGTACTGGCATCGGCTCATCGCAAGGCGGACCCGGATACGACGCTCATCAAGTTTTTCCCGTCAGCTCGGAGCAATGAGATCTGTTTGTTGGAAATATCGAAGTCTGCGCCGACAACGGGAGAAGTCTTGCCTTTTACTTTTCGAGAAGATGTCTCCCATGGTGTAGATTATCCATCAACGGTGATTCTCCTGAGCCCGCAAGAGTGGCTGGAACTCAAGGGCGGGAAACTCGCATTGCCGGAGGGATGGGATCTTGACACAGCGGAGGACCTCTGATGCCCTTCGCACCGCGCGATTGGGCCGACCCGTTCCTTGACCAGGCGCGAGAAGACTTGAAAGCCGCGTGGGCGGTGTCCCAGTCGCGGGAAAGCGCGTCCACCCTCTGCATGCTGTTGCAGATGGTCTTCGAAAAACTTGCGAAAGCCGCTCACGCCCGTTCGGGCAATATGTTGCCCCGTAATCACCGGGCCACATCTCACCTGTTTGCACTTTTGCTACGGCATCCCGCAGGCGTGAACCTACTCCGCGCCAGTTCCAATGTGCGGCAGTTCGTGGCCGAACTCGAGACTGCGCACCCTGCGGAGGCTCGTAAACAGCAACAGCCTTGGCCGCAACTCGAGTATCCATGGGAAGACGCTGTGGCGGGCTTGATTCGGTGGCCTGCGCACGACCTGCCGCTTGCACGACGCGTTCGCGATCCGCGAGACCGGATTGCGCTCGACTGCCTCAGATTCGCCAGCGCATTGGTAAAACAGTTGCCGACCATAGTTCCATGAGAATAATGGATCGTTTATTGCGAGAGCGCGCTGTCGAGTGCCGCAGTTTAGTTGTGGGCAACTTCAGCGGTTGGTAAATGCGAGGCCGGTGAAGAAGAGCAGGAGGTCGGTT
Organism: bacterium; assembly: GCA_037134535.1. Classification (GTDB taxonomy): domain Bacteria; phylum Verrucomicrobiota; class Kiritimatiellia; order SPBP01; family SPBP01; genus JBAXKQ01. Next base: position 14,279 of record JBAXMA010000022.1, on the reverse strand, counting down.
GTGCAGAGCTGACGAGCAACGAACGACGAGGAACGAGCGGCCAGTGCAGTTGCGTGCATGAGTAAACTAGGTGGGATAGTAGTGCTGAAGGCGATGGTTAGTAGCGAAAAGGGGCCAATAATTGAAGTTTGAGATATGACCCCAATTCTGTTGAAGATACACCATCGAGGGTCAGAACATTTACGAGGGGCCGAATGATGGATCACTTCACGCAACATTCACGGAGGACAACATGAACATTGCTGAGTTCATAGCAAAATGGCGCAAGGTGGAATTGAAAGAACGGTCCGCCGCTCAGGAGCACTTCCTTGACCTCTGCAACGTCTTTGAACACCCCACGCCCGCCACCGCGGACCCGACCGGAGAGTGGTTCTGCTTTGAGAAAGGTGCAGCCAAGCAGGGTGGCGGCGACGGCTTCGCTGACGTTTGGAAGCGCGGTTCCTTCGGCTGGGAATACAAGGGCAAGCACAAGGATCTGGCAGAAGCCTATGCCCAGCTTCTACTCTATCGTGACAAGCTAGAGAACCCGCCACTACTTGCCGTCTGTGGTCTCGACCGAATAATCATCCATACCAACTTCACCGGCACGGTTTCTACAACGTACGACATGCCACTTGAAACCCTTGCCGAAGAGCAGAACATTGAAACCATGCAGGCGATATTCCACGACCCCGAGGCATTGCGCCCCGGTCGTACAAGTACCGCTGTCACTCAAGATGCTGCCAGGCATATCGCCGAAATCGCTGACGCAATGCGCAAACGCGGGCTCTCCCCCACTGCCGTCGCCCACTTCCTGGACAGGATAGTGTTTTGCCTCTTTGCCGAAGACACCCGTCTTCTGCCCGACATGGTTTTTAGTCGCATCGTGCAGCAAGCCAACGGCGAACCCGTCCGCTTCTGCAAAATAGTCGGTCAACTTTTCGATACTATGGCGACGGGCGGCGACTTCGGTCTTGAACGGATCCACCATTTCAACGGCAACCTGTTTGACGACCGCACGGTTCTCGATCTCACCGAGGATGAAATGAAACGTATTGCCGCGGCCGCTGGCCTTGACTGGAGCGCTGTTGATCCATCCATCTTTGGCACGCTGTTTGAACGAGGTCTTGACCCCGATACTCGCGCTCAACTAGGGGCACACTTCACAGGCCGTGAAGACATCGAACTCATCGTTGACGCAGTCATAATGGTCGTGCTTCGTCGGGAATGGGACGAATGCCGTCAAACCATTGAATGCCTGTTGACGACTGGCCGAAAGATACCCGCTGACACCAGAACGCCCGCGAAACCGTTGAATGCCGCCGCACTGAAGAAGGCGCGGGGAGAGGCCGGCAGCATCCTACATCGTTTCTTGGACCGTCTTCACCACGTGAAGGTTCTTGATCCAGCTTGCGGTTCCGGCAACTTCCTTTACGTCTCCTTGCTCCGCCTGAAGGACCTTGAGAAAGAAGCCATCTTATTTGGTAGTGATAATGGCCTGGGCTCTTTCCTTCCGCTGTGTGGCCCTTGGCAACTATACGGTATTGAAGCCAACTCCTACGCCCATGACCTGGCGCAGATGACCGTGTGGATTGGATGGCTGCAATGGATTCGAGTCAACGGTTTCGGATTCCCTGCAGATCCCATCTTGAGACCGCTGACAGAGAACATCCTACTCATGGATGCAATTATCTGCGACAAGGGTGAGCCCGAGTGGCCTGCTGTGGACTTCATAGTTGGGAACCCGCCATTCCTTGGCGGCAGCAAGTTATGGAAGGAACTTGGCCGCGACTATCAGGAACGGCTCTGGCGACTCTACAAGGGCCGCGTGCCGGGCGCGGCTGACCTCTGCTGCTACTGGTTTGAGAAGGCCCGCGCCCACATCGCCGCAGGCAAGTGCAAACGTGCCGGACTACTCGCCACCCAGGGAATACGCGGCGGCGAGAACCGCGAAGTTCTGAAACGCATCAAAGACAGCGGCGGCATTTTCTGGGCCGAAAGCGACCGTCCTTGGATTCTTGAAGGCGCTAACGTCCACGTCAGCATGGTGGGCTTCGATAACGGCGACGAGAAGACTCGCACCCTTGACGGCACATCCGTTGCCACAATCAACAGCAACTTGACCGCCGCCGCCGATACGACTGCCGCCCGGCCGCTGCCCGTCATGGTGAACCTGTCTTTCAGCGGCACCAAGAAGGCGGGCGACTTCAACATCACCGAGGAACATGCCCGAGAATTGCTGGCCGCCCCGAATCCCCACGGCAAACCGAACTCCGACATTCTGAAACCGTGGCTGAATGGAACGGCCATAGTTCAACGCCCCGCGCCCCAATGGATCATTGATTGCGGCGTCAGCATGACCCTTGAAGAGTTCCGGCTCCATGACGCTCCGCACCAGTACGCGCTTGCCTGCGTGAAACCAGAACGCGACAAGAACAAGCGCGACGTGCGCCGCCTCAACTGGTGGCTTCATGCCGAACTTGCCCCGGCCATGCGAACGGCCCTTGCCCGATTGCCGCGTTACATTGCAACGCCTCGAATCGCCAAGCACCGCATCTTCACTTGGAACGACGCAATAGTCCTTCCAGATGATGGCGTCTTCATTTTCGCCCGTTCCGATGACTATTTCTTCGGCGTCCTGCAATCTCGCTTTCACGAAGTGTGGGCGCTGAAACTCGGCACGCGACTTGAAACCCGGCCCCGCTACACGCCGACCACATGCTTTGAGACGTACCCGTTCCCCGAGGCCCACACCGAACACGAAGCGAAGATTGCCGCCGCTGCCAAGGAACTGAATGCACTCCGCGAGAACTGGTTGAACCCGCCGGAGTGGACCCAGACGGATGCGATGGAGTTTACCGGTACGGTTGGCGGACCCTGGAATCGCTACATAGATGCGGCTACGGTGACGGACAGGGGCACTTTCAAGATCGGCACTGTGCGCTATCCTCGCCTCGTGGCGCGTGACGCCGAATGCGCCGCCCGCCTCAAAGAACGTACGTTGACAAAACTGTACAACGCCCGCCCAGCCTGGCTCGCCGCCTGCCACGATAAACTTGATGCGGCCGTAGCTGCCGCCTATGGCTGGAAATCGGACATGCCGGATGAGCAGGTTCTTCAAGGGCTGTTGGATCTGAATCGCGCGGCCGGGAATTGCGGCCAACAGCATGAGAAGCCTACAGGGCAGACCTAGAAACTATAAAATGGAAAGGTAGCGTGTAAAACTGCCTAACGCTCATCTGGTCCTGGTTGAGAAGGAAAAGGTTCTTGGTTATCTGCCGAACGCTTGCAGGCTGGCGAAGTCGGCACAGTCGTGCATGTCCACCAAAGCAGAGCGGGTTCCGAGGTGGAGTTCATGACGCTTACCGGTGAAACTGTGACTGTAACGACGTTGATACCCGCGCAGATTAGGCCCATCGCTCGCTGGGACATTGTCCACGTGCGAGAAGCTGATATAGAAACAATGGTCTAGTTGTCCATAACATACTGAGGCATCTGTCATGAAACTTCCCATTCCCATAGATATGCTCCTTCACGGCAAGGCCGTGGAATGGGAGCGACTGGAACTAAAGGCCGGATGGAATCCGCTGGATGTTCTGTATACCGTCTGTGCGTTTGCCAATGACTTCCATAACCTCGGGGGCGGATATATCGTCGTGGGTGTTGCCGAAGAGGACGGCCGCCCGATCCTGCCGCCTGTCGGCATCGAAGCGGCGCAACTGGACGCGATCCAGAAAACAATCCTGAATCTTGGCCACAATGCCATGCAACCGCACTACCACCCGATCGTGGTGCCGGAGATGGTTAATGGCAAACACGTCCTGATTCTTTGGGCACCGGGCGGACCTACTCGTCCGTACAAGGTCAAGTTAGGCCTTGGGAAGGAGTGCAGGGAATGGGGCTACTTCATCCGCAAGGGGTCAAGCACAGTCCGCGCCAAGGGCCCGGATGAGACTGAACTCCTGTCTCTGGCGGCGACCATCCCCTTCGATGACTGCATCAACCAGCGCGCCAGTCTGGACGATCTGTCGCGCGAACTCATAGTCGCCTTCCTCAAAGAGGTCGGCAGTCCCCTCGCCGGACCCGCCAAGAAACTGTCCATGGCCGATCTGGGCCGTCAGATGAATATCGCAGATGGTCCGAAGGAGGCGCTCTTCCCCAAGAACGTGGGGTTGCTCTTCTTCAACCCCGAACCGTATCGCTTCTTCCCAGGTACGCAGATTGACGTGGTCTGGTTCCCGGAAGGCGCCGGCGGGAATAAGTTCACGGAAAAAACCTTCCGCGGTCCGTTGGCCCGCATGACCCGTGAGGCACTTGACTACATCCGACGCAATTATATCAGCGAGATCGTTATCAAGCACCCGGACCGCGCGGAAGCCACGCACGTCGAGAACTTCCCATACGCCGCCATTGAGGAGGCGGTGGCCAATGCCGTCTACCACCGCGGCTACGACGAGCGCGAACCGATTGAGGTGCGCATCTCCAGGGATGACATAGTGGTTTTGAGCTATCCCGGACCCGATCGCTCCGTGCGCCTGGAAGAACTGCGGGCCGGCCGCTCACTTCCCCGCCGCTACCGCAACCGCCGTATCGGCGAGTTCCTCAAGGAACTGGACATGACGGAGGGTCGGGCTACTGGAATCCCCAAGATTCTGCACGCCATGCGGGAAAACAGTTCCCCTCCGCCGGAATTCGATTTCGATGAAAACCACACATTCTTCATGTGTCGCCTGCCGGTGCATCCACAGGCAACCACGCGAGAAGGCTTGGCCGTGAAAGGTACTGGCAAAGGCACCGGCTCAGTCGTGGTACCGCCAGAGTCAGGGGTAGGGGTACAGTCAGGGGTACAGTCAGGGGTACAGTCGCAGATGGCAATGGCCGTTTTGCGTGCGCTGGAACGGGAGTCCTCCGGCAAGGCAATCATTGCGAAGTCGCTGGGCAAGACTGGCAGAACGCGTTACTTGAGCGATCTGATGAAGCGGCTGTTGAGTGATGGATTGGTTGAGTACACCATTCCCGGCAAGCCGAATAGCCGCCTTCAGAAATACCGACTTACGGCCAAAGGTGTTGCGGTACTTGGGACAAAGGGGGGCACATAGTGCTTCCGGGGTGCTGAGCACTCATAGGGGACGAATCGCGACAAGGGTGTATAAAGGCCCCGGTCTGACGACCTTGAAGTTGTGCCGGTTGCTCTTTCATGCGTATCCCGGAATTCGTCAGACAGCGTCTGACGAATTGAAGTGCTGGGCGGATTCCGCAACCACCGTTTGCGGAATGCCGACAGCAGTGTCGACGTAATCTCGAAATCATGGGGAGATAAGGACGGCGCGGAGGTGGAATGCGCTACGGCTGGGATGGATCAGAAACTGTTCGTCTCCCGTTACCTCACTGCCTTGCCCAGCGCGGCACAGATCAATAACTTCCTGGAGCGCGATCGTATGGAGATCAAGGCGCTCATTGAGCATAGCAGGGCAGAATTGTGAACAGTCGCCGCTACAGGGCGCGCTAAAATGCAGTTGCAGTTATAGAAAAAGTGGTCTGTGTTTCTATAAATGAAACAACAGACCAATGTCATGTGCAACTTGGTTCGCAGCATCAGACTAGGTCATTCTTTGCACACCAAGTGCAGTCGTCCGTCCAGAAGGGCAACAAAGAACTGCACACCTCCCATCCGGCGCAGAACACGGAGAAGATGGGTCGGAACGGACACCATGTCGCGATGGGGCTCGGAGCTTAGTTGCTTCAGCGGTGGTTGCATGGTCACAATGCCAGTCGAGAGTTCCAGTCGACCGCGCCACCGCGCATCCATGTCCATACGCCGGTTGAGGTCATGATGCATCTCATGACCAGTTGAGACGAACGTCTTGACCTTGCCGTCGTTCCCAACCCACCAGATCACGTCACCGGCCCCATGGCCAAAGGCCGGGTAACGGAGATTGGTCTTCTTGAGCTGGAATGATCGATGTCTGTTTCTCGTCATTGGTGTTGTTCGTTCCACGCACATAGCCACGTTCTACGTCCTACGTTCCACATCCTACACTCCGCAGGTTCACCACAACTCATGCTCATGAATCGTGAATTCCCGCTCCGTCCGATAATTGATCCAGAAACCATCTTTCATACCGATCACTCTACCACACATTGACGGTCAAATGGTGTCCGTCTGAAAGAACCTCGCGGGGTCCAGATCCTCGCCTTAGCGTCATGCACTCCGTTGAGCTCTCGGTTTCCGTCCAGTGGACACAGCGTCGTGTAACTCCGCCCTCCATTTCTGAAAATATCCTTATCAGTTTGCCCACTGGAGGGGCGAGCTATGCGAGCCCGTGTCAATGGCCTGCCCGGATTGAATACACCCCCGCGAGAAATGTTTCGTGGGCGAGAATGAGCGAGGCGATGAAGGGCTTGTTATTGGAGATTACGTGTCATACTGTACCTGCCTGGCGTGGATATGAACGGAGAGCAACTGTGAAAGACAGCCCGGAAATGAAGGTGCTTGAGGAAGTTGCATTACGGAATGCCCTAGCCAAGTTCCGTGCGACATCGAAGACAAAGGCGATCCCTGAGTTGGGAATCTTCTGGATAGATGATTCCGGGATAATGTTTGCTGAAAGCATCTCGCTGCGGGAAGCGCCTGACTATGGCGAGTGCAAGATCTTCGAGGGCAGTCATTTCGAGGTGTGGTCCAAGGCGGTTCGTGCCAACCCAAAATGGCGTGGCAAGGAATACGAGGAGATTCCGCGTGGGCGGGTTGTGTACAAGAAGGATCCGAAGAAGCCGGAGTTCATCGTTTATCTTCCGAAGAGGCTCGGTAAATACAAAAAGAAGTTGATTGATCGGTTCAATCTGCCTTCCCGCCATGTCCGCTTCGACATGTCGGACGAGCATTATCAGATGTGAGGGCGAGGTTTACATCCGGGCGCGTCACGTCTGGCCGCCGAGATCTACCCATTGCCGCCGGATGCGCTCCTCGTCCTCCTTTTCCTTGGCTTCTGTCTTCACTCGTCGTCTCTGTGCGGCTTCTTCCTGTGTTTTGTTCCTCTTTGCGCGTTCCGCCACTTCGTGGTGGGTGATCAACTCTGACGTGATGGCGGCGGTCTCGTCGGGGTACTGTCGTTGGAGACAAGAGCGGGCCCGTGCAGTAGACGCGGTGCGCGTCCCGCAGATCACATGCTGCTCAATCTCGATCAGGTCGCGGATCGTCCCCCGATCCTCCCACTTGGTGCTCCGCAAACGGTTGAGTACATAGTCAGTGAAAATGGGCATGTCCCCCAATCGCCCCATCTGCTTCGGACGTTGTCGCTGCGATTTCAAGATAGCGTTCAATAGTGTCTTCATGCCAGTCACGTTCCTTCGTTCCTTTACGGTCTACAGTCCACACCTCACAGTCCACACTCTTACACTGCCGCCCCGAACCCGATCTTGCCGGATGCATCAGCATGATACCCGGATTCCTGCTCCAATGCCTCCACGATGCTGGCGTGGGTCATCTGTGCCGGATCGCCGTACCGGAACTTATCCCATACAGCCTTGATATCGCCGGGGGTAATGTCTGAAATCCGGAGAAGTCGCTCGCGGTCCGCACCGGCCAGTTCCTTATCCATCGGGAAGTACTTCCCGTACACGGCCAGCCGGCCCTGGGCCGTCAGCGGCTTGAACTCGATCTTCCACGCAAACCTGCGCAGGGCGGCCTTGTCGAGATGATCGATCATGTTGGTGCAACAGATCAGGATGCCCTTGAAGTTCTCCATCTGGGTCAGAAGCTCATTGGTCTGACTTGTTTCCCAGGAGCGGACGGCCGTTTCCCGGTTGATGAAGAAGGAATCAGCCTCATCGAGGAACAGGATGGAGCCATCACGTTCGGCATGCTCGAATGCATCGCGCATGAGCATTTCGGTGACGCCCACGTAGGGATTCAGCAGGTCCGAGGCCCGTTTCAGGATCAGCCCCATTTGCAGATGGTCCGCCAGGTACTTGGCGAACTCGGTCTTTCCGGTGCCGGGCCTGCCCCAGAAGAGCAGGTTGACGTGCCCGTCGGGCGGCGTTCCCGCGGACCGCAGCTTGTCGCCGAACTTGCTCAGGCCATTGATGACCACGCTGGCGTCGGCTGATGTATTCAGGGCGGTTATGTCGTAATTCCCGGTGAGCAGATTGAGATTACCGGTCTTCCTTTGTCCGGTGGCTTCAAGGTGGTGTTCCAGGAGATCAGCCAGAGTCTTCTTCACTTTCTCCGGACTTGCGGCTTTCGGCGCGAGGACGGTCTTGAGTGTGCCCAGGGCCGAGGCAATCCCAGCGGCATTCACCTCATATCGTACTGACAGATCCTTGAGCAATTCGGGTGTCAGCATCCGATTGAGCGGGTGTTTGCGAACCAGTGTCTCCCAGATGTTCTCCCTCTCCTTCCGGGTGAACTTCCGGAACTTCAGGTTGTACGAGAATCGCCTCAATGTGGATTCCTCCATACAATCGGTTTCATTCGTGATCCAGATGATCTTGTGTTTTGAACAATCCAGCAGATCGTTCAGCCAGCCCTTGTCCTCGACCTCCTGTGTGCCGAACCGGAACCGGCGCGTATTCAAAAGCTGGTCAGCCTCGTCGATGACCAGAACACTCCTCCTGTCGGGCTGGATCGCTCCCATTGCTGCTCTCACGGCCAGGCGCCGTTTTGGCATCCCGCGCGGCATGTCGTTCGGTTGGCCCTCGCCGTATTTTACGAAGAAAGCTTCTTTGTCGGCACCTGCAATGATTGCACGGGCAAATTCGGTCTTTCCCGTGCCGGCCTGTCCATATAGCAGAATGTTGCAGGGCTGGTCCGACGTCAGCAGGCTCATGGCAATTTCGACGGACTGAGCTGGAACGTTGAAGCTGGCAACAGCATGAGTTTTGCCGTTGTCCTTCTTGGAGAACCGCTCTGAAAGAGGGGTTTCGCTGAGCCCAGCCAGATAGGATGCAACATCGGCGTCCAACTGATACTGGGGACACCCGGCATTGGAGACAATACCGGCCATCAGTAGCGCCCCGTTGGTATTGAGGCACTTGGATATCTCCAGACGAGATATGCCTGAGGCGAGGGCGGCGAACCTTACGAATCCGCCCTTGGAGAAGTCTTCACACAAGGACTCCAACGGACTGAACTGTGAGCAGCAATAGAGCAGGCTCACCAGATGAACCTCGCCCTTTGTCAGTCCGAATAGCCGTTGGACTTCATCAAGCCGGCCAAAGAGCTCACCCTTTGCCCTTTGTGTCCGTCCTGATGTCCTCAATAGACCAATGAGAAACGTCTTGATCCTATTCTCATGAGTCGCCAGGGGCTCCTCGCACAGGTGCGAGGCCATGTGTCGTGCAGAACCGGGCATGCGGCCCTTCGTCTTCTCTGTCTTCGGCAACAGAGACTCCGAGTACTTCGTCAGACGACTAAAGCTCTTCCGGGTCAGGAGCCCGAAGGCGAAAGACAGTAACGACTCCGTGAACGCCAGGTACGTCAGGAGATTCACTGCATAACCCGTGAGGCAAGTCCGCACACAGGGATCCAGCCCCAGCATGTTCATCTCGCCATTGCCGTATCGCGAACCATCTCTGAACCTCCGACTGCCCTTACGTCTCGTTATCATTGTTCACCTCTCCTTTTCATTGTCTTTTTGCGGGCAGTCTAATGCACTGTCACGGACATATGATGTCCGTCGTCAGGCCAATCGTGATCTTTCGGTGGGACACTATTTGTCCGGGGTAGGAGGGTAGCCCCAGGGCTGTGTCAGGAAAGGCAATCAAGCTCATTCCGCGGCTCGGCGGGACGCCTCGCCCTACCTGTTGTTGGCGTTTCTTTGATTGGTAGGGCGAACCCTCTGGGTGAGCCGCTTTCTTGACGCAGCCGTGGCGTTATCCCTAACGCAGCCGCTCTTTCTTCTTCCACCTCATCATTCGCGGGTGTACCGTTCTCTGACGGACATCATTTGGCCGTGTGATCTGATACATTGGAGGCATGCAACACATGGAAAGAACGAAGGCTCAGTTTCCGAGACTGCTTGAACTCGACCGGCAGATCCGTGCCGGCGACTACCCGAATTGTCTGAAGTTCTCGACCGAGTATGAGGTCTCGCAGAAAACAATCCAGCGGGACATTGACTTTCTCAGGGACCAGATGAAGGCGCCCATTGAGTATGACCGGGAACGGCAAGGCTTCTACTACAAGGACAAGACTTGGTTCCTGCCTGCACTGAGCCTAAGCGAGGGCGACCTGTTTGTGCTCCTCGTGGCGAGCAAGGCGCTGGAAGCCTATCGCGGCACGCCGGTTGCCAAGGAACTGGAACGTGTGTTCACGAAAATCACTGACCTCCTGCCGGACAAGATTTCCCTGAAGCCGGAACTGGTATTCTCCCGATTCAGCTTCACTTCCCCGCCCAGCAAGCCGGTGGATGAGAAGATCTGGACCTGTGTTGTGCGCGGACTCCTGCATCAGCAATACGTCAAGATGAAGTATCACGCATTCGAAGCAAAGGAGGCGAGGGAGCAACTCCTTGCCCCGTACCACATCGCCAATTTCCAGGGCGAGTGGTATGTGCTCGGATCGAGCGATACCCATCCCGGAATCAGGCAATTTGCCCTGGCGCGGATAAAAAGCGCGGCCATATGTGAGAAGGGCTTCGAGTTTCCGGACGACTTCGATGCCAAGAAGCTCGTTTCCAGGACCTTCTCCCGGTTCGTGGGAATCAAGAGCTACGCCATCCGGTTGCTGTTCGACAAGGACATGGCCCCATGGGTGCTGGAACGTACCTGGCATCCAAACCAGAAGACATGCAAGCGCAAGAATGGTGGAGTCGAACTATCCTTCCAAGCCGCCGGCCTGTTCGAGGTCTACCGCTGGATCCTGGCGTGGGGCAGCCACGTGAAGGTTCTGGAGCCGCTGGAGCTCCGGAACATGGTGGCGGATGAGATCAAGCGGATGGGGAAGGTGTACCACAATGGACAGATGGAAGAGGCGTAGGCAACTGATCGAAGGAGATGGGCTATCATGAAAAGGGCATGGGCTATAAAGCTAGGTTCAGGCGGATGCTGCGTCGGATTTTGTGAGCGGCACAAGATAGTAGGATTAGGATGGTTCGATGTAGACCATACCGTGTTGGCTAACGCCGAAAGATCTGCGTTGGCGCGACATGTGACCGATGTATGCAAATGGTATGAGACGGATCGCCAGCGCGGGAACGCAACTGGCCAACTCTATCGCTTTGCACGCAACTGTTCGACCGGTGACTACGTGGTATATTATGACCCAGGCAAGAAACATGTGAGAGTATGTCGAGTAACATCAGACGTCAGACGGCGTGATTTCGATCTTTCAGACAAGGCCGATATCTGGCACTTCCGGCAGGTGGAATACGTTGGAGAGCCAATCCCCATTCTTGATTTCTATGCAGTGCTCAAAGGGCGTCTCCTTGGACCGAGGATGAGCTTTTGGGAACTCCGGCCTTTCGACACTGTGGACAAGATTGCACGCGGCGAATCGCCTAACTTGACCGCAGTCTCCGATCCAGAACTGAACTTAGCCTATCGGAACCTACGAGATCTGGTTAGTAAACGTGTCGAAGCGTTAAATGCTGAAGATTGGGAATGGCTCGCGGTTGACTACTTCAAAGCCCAAGGTGCTCATGTTGATGAGACAAAGATCGGGCGGAATCGCCCAATCATCGATGCGGAGGCACTCTTCTATCACGGCGACGTCGGTGAGGAGTTGTGGCGGATCCAGGTCAAGCGCTATCAGGATCGAAAGGTGGATTGGCCTGAAATTGAAAGAGACCTCGAAAAGGTGGGTGAGGCCAAGTTCTGCTACGTTTCGGCCTATGGTTTCACTGATACAGCACGTGAGCAGGCCGAGGAGAATGAGGTCAAGCTTCTTGATGCATCTAACTTCGTCAGCTTTCTGCTGAGTGGTAAGCTGCGGGAAAGAATCGCCGCAAAACTCCGACTTCCGGATTGGAGTATGCTGGAGGCGAACATAGAGAGAGAGGAGATGAACACATGATGGGAGTGCATGAATTGACTGCTATTCCGTCCGACGCCATTGTGTTGTCGGCACCGCTCTCTGACAGAGCAACAGTAGCTCACTACGAAGGCTTCCGGCAGGAACTTCTACGTTTCTATCCTTCGTTGTGTGATAGGGTGGATCCTAACGACCGGTTCATTATTGCAGCGGATGTGGCTACCCGTCAGGCACTACTCAACGCAGGTAATTCAACCGCTCATCTGCTGGAATCCGGTCTTCCCGACATCTGGTGCCGGGATGTGTGCCCGGTGATAACGCCCTATCACGCTGTCCAGTTCAAGTATCGGCCGCCACTCGTTGAGGAATCAGATGCGAAGCACATAGAGAGCGGCTACCGCCAATTCGTCAAGCGGGTAGGGCTCTGCGTCACAACCAGCGACCTAACTGTGGACGGCGGCAACTTCTGCCACAACGGCGTGGACTCCGCAGTGATAACTCGGCGGATGGCCTGCGCCAACAATATCAAGCGGGAGGACCTGATCAAAGAGTTGGTTAGGCTGACCGGAATGAAGCATATCGCAGTGATTCCCGAGGAGCCGGGAGACAAGCTGGGACACGCAGACGGCGTGGTTTCGTGGCTGGGACCGGAGTGTCTGGTCATGAACCGCTACGATGAACCTTATCAGCAGCCCTTTCGGAAAGAAGTTCAGACGATTCTCAGGCAGACCTTCCCTGGCATCACTATCGTGGATCTGCCGTACGCCCCGACGGAGAAAACGTGGAAAGGATATCCGGACGCCACCGGCGTATATACCAACATCCTGCACACGGCGAATGCCGCATATGTTCCTGTTTTCGGGCTACCCCAGGATGAGGAAGCTGTCGCGATGGTCGCGCAGCACTGCGACCGGAAGGCAATTCCTGTTCCAATGGGCAAGGTGGCGGAGATGGGGGGTGGACTCCGTTGTCTTACGTGGCAGAACCGAGTCACACACAGGGCGGTTCCGCTGTAGGAACTGCCCCCACTTTGCCGGATCGTTTTCGGCATTGGAATAGGGTGCGAACGAGGAGGTTGAATCTATGGCAGCATTTCTTTCCAAATCTAAATACCTTGCCGGGCTGCAATGTCAGAAGCTCCTGTGGTTCCATTACAATGCCAAGAAGGAGATTCCGGCATACGACGATCAAACGCAGGCGATTTTCGACCAAGGGCATGCGGTCGGGGAACTGGCCAAGAAACTGTTTCCGGACGGGATTGATGTTACATGGGATCAACCTCTGGCCCAGGTTGTCAGCCAATCCCATGAGCTCTTGCCCAAGCGCAAGCCGCTATTCGAGGCTGGCTTCATGTTTGACGGCACGTATGCGCGCGTGGATGTTCTGAACCCAGTGCGCGACGAGAAATGGGACATCATTGAGGTCAAGAGCGGCACTCAAGTGAAGCCCGTCAATATTCATGACGTGGCGTTCCAGCGGCACTGCTACGAGGGGGCCGGTGTCCAGATCCGTAAATGCTTTCTCATGCACGTGAACAACAAGTATGTCCGGAAGGGCGAAATCGAGCCGGAGGGTCTGCTGAAAAGGGTTGATGTTACGCAGAAAGCGGAGGAGTCCGGCGTTGACATCCGGAAACGGGTCCAGGACATGCTTGGCACCATCGCTCTGAAGAAGTGCCCCGATGTCGATATAGGACCACATTGCAGCGACCCGTATCCGTGCCCGCTCATGGAGAAATGTTGGAGTCACGTCAGCAAGGTCGATAACAACATCTTCTCGCTGTCCAAGCTACGTGCTGCAAAGAAATGGACATTGTACGAGGACGGCGTGCTCGGCAACGATCAGCTTCCTGTGGACTACCCGTTGTCACGTGCCCAGCGGATTCAGACTGAGACCGAAAAGTCCGGGCAGCCACACATCAGCAAACAGGGCATATCGAAATTCCTTTCGGGACTCGACTACCCTCTCTACCTCCTGGACTTCGAGACATTCCAGACGGCCATTCCAATGATTGACGGAACGCAGCCCTACAAGCAGATTCCATCCCAGTTCAGTCTGCATATCGCCAAGAACCTTGAAGACACGCCAGAACACCATTCGTGGTTGTGGGACGGAACCGGGGATCCGCGCGCCGGGGTCCTCAAACAACTCCGCCAGCTTCTTGGCAACTCCGGATCAATTGTGGCGTATAATGCTTCGTTCGAGAAAAAGGTACTGACCTCCTGTGCGGCCGGGTATCCTGAATACAGTGCCTGGCTCGGAAAGATCATGGAACGGGTCAAGGATTTGCTGGCTCCGTTCAAGAACTTCGACGTCTATTACCCATGCC
>JBAXMA010000021.1:0-17650 GCA_037134535.1 bacterium | reverse complement strand
TCGGAGAGTACGGGATAATCCACATTGCCAGTCATGGCGAGTACAACGAGAATCTGCCCCTGCTGTCGGCGGTAAAGATGTCGCCGGACTCGAGCAACGACGGCAACCTGACCACGCGCGAGATCTTCGGACTGAGCATCAAGGCCGACCTGATAGCGCTGTCCGCCTGCCAGACCGGTCTTGGCAAGGTCGGCAGCGGTGACGACATCGTCGGACTCAATCGCGCGTTCGTTTACGCCGGTACACACGAGATTCTGTCCAGTCTGTGGCGGGTGGATGACGTGTCAACAGCAGTGCTTATAAAATACTTCTACCGCAATATGGCCGGAAAAGACCGGGCCGAGGCCCTGCGCCAGGCACAGCTCGAAGTCCGCGGCCAGTTCCGTCACCCGGCCTACTGGGCCGGTCTCTTCCTCAGTGGCGACTGGCAATAAGACAACGGAATACTCAGGGCATCGTTCAGTTGCCCGGAGATTTCTTAACGCCTTCCGGCTGCACTGTCACAGTCCAGCCAGCCTCAACGGTAATCGACAGGCTCACCGGCCGGCCGGCTTCTGATCTGAACGAACCTTGCGATTCACCTGAGATGATTGAGTAATTGCCCGGTGGCAAACCTTCGATGATGAGCATGGCTTGATGTTTCTGCTGTGCACGGCTTTCTAGTGTGAAGGAGAAACCATCAAGTTTGCGAGCGACGTTGATCGCCTTCTCTGCGGCAAACCCATCGCGATCAAGCGACAGGTGCAGACGCCGCCTGCCGATGACCGCGTGGAACCGCTGACGTACTCCGTCACGCGGAATGACACGGACATCCCCGGCCCCGGCATCCGGACTGATTTCGCCGCCATAGGCAAATAGGCCGAAGATCGGGTCGTCGAACAGAACCGTGCATGCGCCCCCGATGCCGGCGACAAGACCATGATCGGCCTCGCCGCAGACCGGCCACGCGCCGCGCGGCAAATCGCGTGTGGCGGGATTCCACTCAGTGCCAACCTGACGTGACTGGAAACCCCAGCTCATCGCCCCGTCGTGCAACGGACCGCGAGTCCAGAAACCATAGCCTGATGCCGCATCACCAGTGTTCATCAATGCCCACGAGCTCAGCAGTGAAGCATAGCCCAGCCGCAGATTCCCAGCGGGATCGGAATCGAAGCGCACAGCGTAATCAAGCACCGACCAGCCGCCCATCTGAGACATATAGCTCAGAGTGTAGCTGGCACTGCCACCTCCCCTGAAATCGCTGCCCAGTGACCAGTAGTTGGACTCCAACACGCCGCGACAGGCAAGGTTCGCCATATGTTGGCGAAGCATGAAATCCTCATGACGCTCCGGAACGATGGCCGGATGCGAGAAAGTCCTGCCAAGGTTGCGATCGTGCCAAAGATTTGTGTCCGGCCTCAGGCCGTGTTCAAAAGCGTACTTTGCTGCGACATACGTGGACTCATAAGCCGTGGAGTCGATGGGCATCTCGGAGGCAAAAGGCCAGGGCGAATCGTAGATGAAGTACTTGACCTTCTTCTCCCACTCGGCCCTGAGCCAGTCGGCCTTGGCCTTCTGCCCTTCTGACTCCAGGGCGGCAATGAGCGGAAGCAGGTATTTCTCATGAAAGTTGCCCTGCGTATATTGCCAGGTCACCCACCCGGTGAAAGCCCATCCACCTTCCATGTGGATGTTCGCCGGCACCTCAAAGAATGCGCGAGCCGTTCCGTAAGCACGCTCGAGATAAGCGGCTGCATCAAGCTCTCTGACAAGATCCGGCCGCTGTTTCGCAATCCGGTAGAGGTCGAAATACATGGCAAAGTAGGTCGTATAGTCGAAGGTGCGCCACATCCGGCAGGCGCTGGGTCCGCCGGGACGGCTGATACTCTTATCAAGCGGATCACGATCGGCAAAACGATTCTCCTTCCACGAGTCGGAACCGTATATTCCATAGGGGTACGGAGTCTCCTTGTCCGTGCGCTGATGCCTGCCCCAGACGAAATGTTTTACAAAGTATTCCAGCGCCGCCACCTCTGCGGCTTCCGGAAAGGCAACGTTCTTCTCGGCCAGCAACAGACACTTGCTGTTTGCCGGGTCATCCGAACCACTGACGGCATATGTCGCCTGTCCACCGTGATTGTCAGGGCCCAGCAGATTCTGTCCCGCTGGCAGGCGACGTTCCCAAAGGCTGAAGAGACCGTCATACCATTTCGCCGGATCACGGTGCTGCTGGTTTCGAGCGATGAATGCAGCACGCTTCCTGACAAGTGTTTCCAGTGGTTCGGTTACAAAGAATTCAAGCGGCATAGTCCACCCGCCGGCACCACGGACCGTAAGAACGTTCTCGCCCAGCCTGTTGAACCGGAGCCTGTATACGTGAGTATTTCCGGCACGCTGGCCAACATACTCGACCTTAGTGTCTGCAGGAAACTCGGGCTCAAGCTGCTCGATCTTTCGCAGGGTTCGCAGCGCGACCATCGCCACCAGATCACGCGGCACAACCATGCCCGGTGCCACGTACACATCAACGCCGTTATTTTGCAAAAGCAGATTTCGCACTCCGTCATAACTGTCCGTCCAGCAAAAGCGGAAGCTGTTGGTAAAGGCCTCGCCGGGTCCGAGCTGCCGGCTGCTTCGTGACTGGCGCCACGTACCCCGCTTCTCCAACTCCGACGTGGCCTTGGAATGCACAAACACGGAATACTGCTCTTGACCGATCGCATAATCCATGTCTGTGGCCGTGAAGAACTCGAGGCTGGTTCCTGCCATCGGCTGCATGACAAGAAACGAGCCGGTGCCTTTCACCGGCAACCAATACAGGAAGGACCCGTGCCCGGCGATGAAGGCATGCTTGAAGACCCGCCGGACAAACGTTTCCTCATGGTCCCAGACGTAGTCCGTATTCATCGGCAGCGGCAATACCAGGTCTCCGACCTCCACATTCAGCTCACTGGTGTTTCTGACGGTAATATCCCAGCGCAAGACATCACCGACCGGAAGGAATCGGGATTGAAGTTCGAGACCGGCAACGCCGGGCTTCATCTCTCGCCACGGCTCTCTTGCGGTACGGACGCGCAGCGTCACAGGCCCAATCGCGAAGCCGGGACGCACAAATTCCACTCGATCGGTGTCCCCCGCGCGCCTGAGACTGGTGATGAATCCGGTTTTGGGATCCGGATGAAGCATAAAAGACATTTCTGGCCCCTTACGCATCACGATCGCTTCATCCGCGCGACCCGTGACGCCGCCAATTCCCGCATACACCGCCAGTCCAAGCATCAGGCAGACATTGTTATGCAAGTTCAAGCTGTGTTTCATATTGCATCATCCACGTACCCATGCCCGTTGGGCGCATCAAGGCGCGGATCCACGCAATCCCAGCTGAATACCTGCCAACCGCTACCAGTCTCACGCCCCTCTTGACAGGCCTCTCTTCGGATTGCTGTGTACCTTATGTGGCTTGGCCTTCTGAAGCGCCGCAATCTCCTGCTCCACCTTGCGCACGCCGGATGTCGTGTCGTACACGTCCGTTACAAACTCCGAAAGATACTTACCGAACGGCGGCAGCTTCACAACCCGGCCGTTCTCGCGCTCAAACATCTTATCGTTCGGGTAGTTAGTAGCCGGTTCAAGCCCCGTGACATAGCCTTCACTCTCTGAGGCCGTGTTCTTCCACTGAGTGAAGCAGGGCAGCTGCTTCACATTGAACCGGATGGCAACACCCTTGTTCCGGGCCGCGTTCTCAAGCATGGCCACAGTATTCCCCTTTGCATCGGCCAGCGGCACGTGCCAGTAGCACTGCTCAACGTAGCCGGGGGTCGGCGCCTTGTACACAGCCCACGTATCCATATCCTCCGCGGCCCGCGCATCGCGCGGCGCCGTGTCCGAGGCCGGCACCAGCAACCGTGCGCCTTTGTCCAGGAATGGTTCGCCGAAGTTGCAGTGGTACAGCAGTTCCAGTTCGCCGGCTGTCGCCTTCATGTTCGTGACTTCATCCCTGATGGTGAAAGCGTTGGAACCGATCTTTGTCGAAATACTGGCCATGAGCCGCATTTGCGGGCAGAACAGCATGGACTCGTCAATAATGCCGGTCACGCACAGCTCCGGTTCCTTGCCGCCTGTTACCCGCACCTCGACATAATGCGCCGGGATGTTAGCGATCCTTCCATGCAGACCGAGGGCGATCGGCGAAGGAACGCCGTTATTGTTCGGAACCATGTCAGTTCCCGGCGCGCCATTCGATTCCAGGCCGCAGCGCACAATCACTTCATTGTACCCCTCGAGCCAGCCCAGTCCACCGCGGTCGGCAAGATGCACAAACTTGGGATGAACCGGATCCTTCACAGGCGAGGTCCACCCAAGCCTGTTGCCCTTGTAGAAGCCTTCGAGCATGCCCATCCCGCGCGTAGGCATGATCGTGAAGGACATGACGCCGTTATTCACCTCTATGATATCCACCCCGTCAGACAGCCCTCCACGGAGCGTATACTTCCGGATACCGATGCCTGCTGCACCGCTCACACCAAGGTCGGATGCATTCAGTTCGATGCTTTCAACCCAGATGCGCTTTGATGTATCGGTCAGGACCCATGAGTTCTTCTTCGCAGACTTGGCCATTGAATATCTCCCATGTTTCATTGAATCTTACGACGCCAACGATGAACACAACACTGAAAGCTTCTTTAACTCTGGCACCGGCCGCATGACCTTGCCCTCGCACGACATACAGACGTGATCCGTATAACCAGTGGCGATCAGTTCATCACCTCTCGTCACCTCGTATTCCAGATGAACACGAATGCCACGGGTTTCAACCATAGTTATCCGGACGTCCAGAAGATCGTCAAATTTTGCAGGCTTCCGGTAGACGCAGTGCGATTCGACGACGGGAAGCATCACGCCGGCCCGTTCCATCTCGCCGTACGGCATACCGGCTTTTCGAAGCAGCTCGCCTCTGGCCATCTCAAAGTAGACCAGATAGTGGGCGTAATACACCACGCCCATCTGATCAATGTGCGCATACGGCACCCGCACCGGATATTTGAAGCCACGTCCTGTTTCCATGATCAGTCCATACTACTGCTCATTCATTCAAGGTCAATACATCATGTTCTCGCGGTATATTTGCAGGGAGAACATAAAATCGTCATAATCTATATTGGTCGAAAGGGAATGATCGGATCCATACACGAAGCGGGCACCGCGCTGCTTCATACCCTTGATGAGGTCCGTTACGCCCTTTCGAATCAACCCCCGGTCATGACTCTCCAGAATGAGCGCATCCAATCCTCCGAAGAAAACAAGCCTGTCACCGTACTTTTCCGCAAACTTAAAGATGTCGTTACCAGCCTTCACTTCCATCGGATTGAGCCCGTCGAAGCCAGCTTGAACAATCAGTGGTATGGCTGGCTCCTGAAATCCGCATGTATGCAGGACCACTGGCAGGTCGTAACCGTGAAAAAAGTCGACCATCTCTTTGTAATAGGGAAAAATCATATCTTCCAGCATCGCCGGACTGCATCCCAGCCGACCCTTGCACCCGAGGTCCTCGTACAACCAGATTCCGTCGGGTTTGGCACCTTCCTCAATCATGATGGTGAAACACTTTTTGTACAGATCGGTGTAAACCCGGTTGAAGTCATGAATCCAGCCGGGATCGTCGGACAACGCCATATACATCCCCTGGTCGCCCAGGCTCGCCCTCATATCTTCCCAGATGAACTGAGCCCCGAAATGCGTCCAGCGCCCTTTCGAACGCCACTTTGCGATGGAATCGGCAATGTCACGGGGGTTGCCCGCACGTTGTTTGTCGAATTGCACAACCAACGGGCGGTAGTCCTTCTCCCAAATTTCCCGGCTGGCCATGTGGAAGTCGATGTGTTCCGGCGTGCCCGACTTATTCTTCCACCACTTCAGGGCCGCTCCGGCACCGTTGCGCACAACGCGCCACTCGTCGGTCTCCTCAATGATCTCATTGACCCCCCGTCTGGGCTGCCACTCAAACCAACCGCCGCAGCAAGCAATATCGAAACCGAAATGCTCAACAGGATCAACTGCATTCCCCTGCTCGTCCTTCGGCATACCCTGAGTAATCCACTTAGCCAGCGTATCGCCCCATGGACTGTCTTCCAGCGGCACATGATCCACCGCCTTCTTCCTGAGCAGATTATCTATCGCTTGAGCACCCGTGAGCATATCTGTCCTTTCTCACTTCTCCGCAAGCACCACCGCATCCCTGACCGCAGCCAACTCCGTGCAGGCATTCATTTCAACCAGCACGGCTGTCCGGCGCCGAGTTCTACCAGTATCATATTTGCCTATCACTAAACCAGAGCTTTAACGCAGTGATCTTACACCAATTTTTTTCTTATACGATTAGTTGACAGCCCGCCTGCGGAAGTGTATGTTCTCTTGCTTTTCGCGATGGATTCGGGACAATCCGTTCCACTGTTTCCTCGCCTTGGAGTAACTCGAATGGAAGCCTATGCAGTAGTTGATACCGGTGGAAAACAGTATCTTGTCAAGGTCGGCGAGCAGGTGTCGGTCGAACTTCTCGCCCAGGGGGACGCAAAACAGGTCACTCTTGACCGGGTTCTGGCGCTCTCAGACGGCAAAGAACTCAAAATCGGCGCACCTGTGATTAAAGGTGCAAAAGTAACAGCGGATGTAATACGTGATTACCGGAGTCCGAAACTGGTATCCTTCAAGAAGAAGCGCCGCAAGGGATATTCACGTAAGATCGGACATCGGCAGGAGCAGACCATGCTCAAAATCGTGAGCATTGCATAATATTTCAGCAGGAGACGAACATGGCCACTAAGAAAAGCGGCGGTTCCGCTACAAATGGGCGGGACAGCAATCCCAAGAAACTCGGAGCCAAGGCAGGGGATGGACAGACCGTAACCGCCGGGGCGATACTTTTTCGTCAGCGCGGCACGAGCATTCATCCCGGCAACAACGTCAGTATTGGTCGGGACGATACACTGTTTGCCCTCAAAGCCGGCGTAGTCAAGTTTGCCCGGCACTCAAGACGCGTCCATGTCGTGCCGACAGCAACGGCTGACACAGCAGGATGAAATCCAGACGCTTTGTAGATACCGCCACTCTCCATGCCAAAGCAGGCAAGGGCGGTGATGGTTGTGTCAGTTGGCGCCGCGAGAAGTTCGTCGAAATGGGCGGACCGGACGGCGGCGATGGCGCACGCGGCGGACACATCATTCTCAAGGCCGACAATAATACCGATTCCCTCGTAGATATCTACTTTGCACCCCACCGGAATGCTCAAGACGGCGGATCCGGCGGCGGCAATACACTCCGTGGCAAGACCGGCAAGGACATGCTGATTAAAGTCCCGTGCGGGACCGAGGTCTGGGATTCCTCCGGTGGTGAGATGCTTGCCGACCTCATTACTAACGGCGATGAATTCATTGCCACACATGGCGGCAATGGCGGAATGGGCAACTACCGCTGGCGGACACGCACATTTGAGGCGCTCACTGCTCACTCTGACGGGGAGCCCGGTGAATTGAAGACTTTGAAGCTTGAGCTCAAGCTTGTCGCAGACGCCAGCCTGGCTGGCTTTCCGAATGCCGGCAAATCATCTCTGCTTACAGCCATAAGTTCAGCTCATCCTAAAGTAGGCGCCTATCCTTTTACCACGCTCAATCCAATCGTGGGAACCGTTGTGTTCGATGACTATTCCCATCTGACAGTGGCCGATCTGCCGGGTTTAATCAAGGGAGCTCATGAAGGCATCGGTTTGGGCCATGCGTTTTTGCGACACATGGAGCGGGCACGATGCCTCGTGTACGTGCTGGATATGGCCGGAATCGACGGGCGCGATCCGTTAGACGACTACATGAATCTGCAAAATGAGCTGAAACTCCACAAGGAGGAACTCCTTGAGCGGCCATCACTGATCGTGGCGAACAAGATGGATGTCAAGCAAGCTGCCAAGAATCTGACACGATTCACAAAGAAGTTCCGCAAGCGACCAATTTGTATTTCAGCTACAACCGGTGATGGAATAGACAAGCTGAAGATTGCCCTCAAAAAACTGCAGACTAAGACCAGCGCACGATAAGACTCAATAGATGAAATCGGACTTTCATTCCCGCTCAGTGGCGGCACGCTTTTCGGCGGCAGCATCAACGTATGATCAGTTTGCAAAAGTCCAGCAGGACGTTGCGCTCAAGTTGATGAGATTCCTTAATGACATACCAAAACCTGACCGGATTATCGAGATAGGATGTGGCACCGGACTGCTGACTCAGCTTGTCTCAGACCATTTTCCAGATTCAAATATTGAAGGCATAGACATCGCCACGGATCTTGTGGAAATTGCCCGTCGGAGATTCGCCGGTAATCATAAAATCTCCTTTCAAATAACAGATGCCTTGACCTTCCGGCCTGCTGCGCCGGTTCCGCTTGTTGTCAGCACGTCCACAATCCACTGGATATCGCCGCTTGACGAACTGTTTCTGAACGTCTCCCGAATGTTAAGCCGCGATGGACGCCTGGTTTTCAGCATGATGATCAAAGGAACATTGATCGAACTGCACGAGGCCCGAAAACGCGTCGCCCATGATAAACCCGTGCTTTCCATGATGCCCGATACTGACCAGGTACTGGAGGCACTCAATAAGGCTGGGCTGATGCTGAAAGACAGGCAGGAGGAGACGATACAAGTCGGCTATCCTACTGCAACGGATCTTCTTTACTCGCTCCACAACGTTGGAGTAACAGGCGGCGGCATCTCATCCTCTGGCCAGCCTTTATCACGCATGGAGATGGCAAAACTGCTCACCGACTACGCTGAATGCTATGCCTCAAAAGATGGCGGCGTTTTCGCCACCTATCGAGTCCTCTATGGAGTCGCCATACCTCGAGAAAAGACCTGACTTGAGAAAATGCAAGGCCTAGACATATCGCCAGAGATACCGGCAAAGAGAACTACTGTATTTGTCGCCGGCACCGATACCGGGGTTGGAAAGACTCTGGCGACAGCAGCTCTGCTCTCAATCCTGCGCGCCAATGGCACTGATGCCGTTCCCATGAAACCAATTCAGACCGGCTGCACAATCCGGAAAGGCACACTTGTGGCACCCGATCTTGAATTCTGCCTCTCGACTTCGGGTTTGAGGCCTGACAATACAGAGAAAAACATGATGACACCTTACAAGTTCCGCCCGGCATGCTCACCTCACCTTGCCGCCCGGTTGGCACGCACAACCATACACCCGGCCACAATCGTCAAGAAATGCTCAGACCTCAAAGCCAGGCACGATTTTGTGGTCATTGAGGGCGCCGGTGGCCTGCTGGCTCCGATCGGGGCCGGGAGAACCATGCTGGATCTCATTATCAGGCTTTCCTCTCCGGTAATACTGGTCGCGCGATCCGGCCTGGGGACAATCAATCATTCCCTGCTTTCCCTGCAAAGACTTCGTCAATCAAAGATCGAAGTCCTCGGCATCATTTTCAACCAGACGCAATCCGGGCAACCGGGTTATATTGAATCCGACAACCTTACCACAGTCGCCAGATACGGTGCAGTACGCGTTCTGGGATCCCTACCCTTCGTGCCACATCTGGAGAAACTCCACCGTGAACCGGCAGCTTTCACCAAATGGGCAAAGACACATTTGAATAACAATCTATCCATTTACAGTCAAACAGCTGAGAATCTGTTGTGAAACAAGACGACTCCAGGACCATGGCGCATCTGCTGAGCAAGTATCAGCTGCTCGATCGCAACAGTGTATGGCATCCATACACAAAGCACTCAAGCGCTTCAGCCGGCCTGCCGGTAATCGTCAGGGGTGCAGGACCGTACCTGTATGACATGGATGGACACCGCTACCTTGATGCCGTGTCATCGTGGTGGGCATGCAGCCTCGGGCACGGCAATGCGCGCGTTGTAGAGGCCATACGGAAGCAAGCCGGCATGCTTCAGCACAGCATACTTGGAAACCTGTCTCATCCATGCGCCGTTGAACTTGCGTCAAAGATTGTCACACTCTTTACCGGCGGACCACGGCACGTATTGTTCGCAAGCGATGGCTCAAGCGCAGTCGAAGCTGCCTTGAAAATTGCGCTCCAATACTGGCACAACATCGGCCGGTCAGAACGCTGCAAATTCGCATCCCTGCGGGATGCATACCACGGCGACACACTTGGAGCCGTATCAGTCGGTTATCTTCCTGAATTTCACAAGCCTTTCAAGCGCTCCTTGTTCGAGGTTTTTCAGGCAGACTCGCCCTGCTGCGCCTCGTGTCACCTCGCCAGCAATACCAAGACCTGTTCAGTTGAATGCTTTGATTCAATGCAAAGCATAATCACTCAACATCGAAGGGAACTTGCAGCGGTAATTGTGGAGCCGCTTTGCCAGGGTGCCGCCGGAATGCGGATATATTCTCCAAAGTACCTGCGAAAACTGGCCGCACTCTGCCGCAAGCACGACATCCTGCTGATCGCGGACGAAATTGCCGTCGGCATGGGGCGAACGGGCAGGATGTTTGCATTCCAACACGCCGGGATTGATCCCGACATTGTATGCATCGGCAAGGCGCTTTCAGCGGGTTATCTGCCGATCAGCGCAACCATAGTGAAGAAAGCGATTCACGACACGTTCTCAGATCTGCCGGTTGACAACACGTTCTACCATGGCCACACTTTTTCAGGAAATCCCATCGCCTGCGCCGCCGCCATCGAGACTCTGGCGGTATACGAAAAAGAAAACATTGTCGAAAATGCGGCAAGGCTGGGTGAAACGCTGGCAGACGAGATGAACCAATTGACCGGACTGCCCGGAGTCTCGGGCATCAGGTGCCTCGGCATGATAGGCGCATTTGAGGCGCAGAATGCCCGGCAGATCCGCGACAGACTTCTCGTGCATGACCGGATCCTGATCCGCCCACTGGGCAACACCGTCTATCTTATGCTACCCCTGACTGTCACTCCCGACCTTATCCGTACAACCGTCAAGGCCCTTCGCAAGGCAATCATGGCCACCAATGCAAAGGCGTGTCAACCTTAGCACTCGTTTCGAACCTGCAATAGTCCTGAACTTCAGCGACATTCAACATGAGTCAAACTGCGCCCCTCTCCCTGGCAGACTAAGCGCGCCTACCAGGCTCCGCCGGAGGCACGCTTAGTTTGCCAATTGACGAGCCGATAATAATCGCTGTTTATTACGTCTCTGTACTTGACTTACAGGCGATCTTTGCCCATCATTCCCGCCGCTAAACGCTTTTGAAGGTCTTGCCGTCAGGGTAACTATATCGCCACTCGAGGCCCCACGATGAAGTCCAAGTTCAGAAATATCGGTATTATTGCGCATGTTGATCACGGCAAAACAACGCTCGTGGACAAATTATTGCGCGAAGGCGGCGCCTACCACACCAACGAGGTTGTGGAAGAGCGTGCCATGGATTCCATGGATCTCGAGCGTGAAAAGGGCATCACGATAAAAGCCAAGAATGCCTCTATTCACTGGAAGAATCACACCATCAACATCGTCGACACGCCCGGCCATGCCGACTTCGGCGGTGAAGTTGAACGGATCCTGAAGATGGTCGATGGCGTCCTTGTGCTGGTCGATGCGTTCGACGGTCCTCAGGCACAGACCCGTTTTGTCCTCCGGAAAGCCTTCCAGAACCACCTTAAACCCATCATTGTAATTAATAAGATAGACCGCGAGAACTCCAATCCCCATCGCGTTCACGACCAGATTCTGGAACTACTATTGGAACTGCATGCTACGGAAGAGCAGTTCAATGCACCATTTATCTATGCAAGTGCAAGGGATGGATACGCCCTGCTGAACGTCGACGACCCGCATGACGGCATGAAGCCGCTGTTCGACGCAATACTCAAGCATATCCCGCCACCCAAGGTCGATCCGTCCGCGCCGTTTCAGATGCTGGTGAGCAATCTCGACTGGAGCGACTATGTTGGCCGCATCGGAATAGGCAAGATCATCGGCGGGCATGTAACGCTCGGCGACTCCATTGTCTGCATCCACAAGAACGGCCGGCGTGAACGGGCCGTCGTAACCAAGTTGATGGAATTCAGCGGAATGCGCACATCCGACTCTACCATCGAGGGCGAAGCCGGAAACATCGTTGGCATTGCTGGTTTTGAGGATCTCGAGATCGGTGCGACATTGTGCGACACCGAAGGGCGTGAGCCTCTGCCGTTCGTTGAGTTTGATCCGCCGACGATACAGATGCAGTTCTGTGTCAACGACGGGCCGCTGGCAGGCCGCGACGGCAAGTATCTGACTTCACGACAAGTCCGCGAACGGTTATACAGGGAGACTCGCATGAACGTCTCGCTCGGCGTGGCCGACACGGACGTGCCGAACGTCTTCCTCGTCAGCGCCCGCGGCGAATTACAAATCGCAATTCTTGTCGAGCAGATGCGGCGTGAGGGCTTCGAGCTGCTGGTATCAAGGCCGGAAGTGATCGTACGCAGAGAAAACGACAAGGTAATGGAACCGTTCGAAACACTCTGGATTGAGCTTCCGGGAGAATTCATTGGTGACGTCATGCAGAACCTCGCATCACGCAAGGCGCTTGTGACCAATCTTGAACACCACCAGAAGCACGTGGGCCTCGAAGCGGTCATCCCTACACGGGGCCTGATCGGGCTTGAGACCGATCTCGTAAACGCCACAAGCGGCCAGACCGTTATGAGCCACATGTTCAAGGAGTACGCCCCGCACTGTGGTCCGATTCGCACACGGCTGACAGGAACGCTCGTATCAATGGAAACCGGCGTGGCGACATCTTATGCACTGGATACAATACAGGCGCGGGGCAAGCTCTTCATCGCGGCGGCTGACCAGGTTTACGAAGGCATGATAGTGGGCGAGAATCCACGCGCCGAAGACATGCCGGTCAACCCGACACGAAAGAAGCACCTTACAAATTTCCGGTGTCAGGGCGAAGGCAAGGGAATCATGCTGACGCCGCCAATCCGCATGTCGCTTGAACGCGCGATAGAATATATCGCTTCCGACGAGTTTGTGGAGGCTACGCCGAAATTCATCCGGCTCCGTAAACGGATTCTCAATGCCGTGACCCGCAAGCGCTCTGCCATGGGTGAAAAGTCCGCAGCTGAAGAGGAATGAGAATTCACCGTCTCTACGTCTGAATCATCGAAGAGTGTCCGATGGAGTGCACATTGAACCCCATTCCGGACAGTTTGCCATGATCAAGCATACGGCGACCGTCGAACAGAAACGCCGGCTTGGCCATGGACTTGAGAATCTTCGCGTAGTCAAGGGTCTCATAGCACTGCCAATCGGTCAGAACCACCAGAGCATGGGCGCCTTTGGCTGCTTTGTACGGATCGGGTTCAAAACTCACCTTCCCGCCTAGATCCGCCAGATCATGCTTCGCATTGTCAAGCGCCTCAGGATCGCTCACCACAACGTCTGCACGCTCTTCCACAAGCCGTCTTGATACCGAAATAGCCGGACTCTCCCGCGTGTCACCGGTATTTGCCTTGAATGCAAATCCCAGGAGAGCAATCCTCTTGCCAGCCACTGTGTTGAACATTGCACGGAGGATGCTGTTTACGAAACGCTCCTGCTGATAGTCGTTTATCACCACGACCTGCCGCCAATATTCAGCAACCTGGTGCAAACTGTAGTGCTCGCACAGATAGACAAGGTTGAGGATATCTTTTTTGAAACAAGAACCCCCGAAGCCAATGCCGGCGTTCAAGAACTTGGAACCGATGCGGCTATCCATTCCAATTGCCCTTGCAACCTCTCCGATATCGGCCTCAGTCGCCTCGCACAGAGCCGAAAGGCTGTTAATTGAGCTCACCCTCTGGGCAAGCATCGCATTCGCCGCCAGCTTGGACAGCTCACTTGACCAGACGTTTGTGGTGATTATTCTGTCCTTTGGAACCCAGTGTGCATAGATGGCTACCAGCGCCTTGACCGCAGCCTGTCCGGCAAGAGAACTCGCACCACCAATCAGAACCCTGTCAGGAGATTCCAAATCTCTCACAGCAGTGCCCTCGGACAGGAACTCCGGATTGGACAGAACCTCGAAGTGGACCGATCCGGGACCGGAATGGAGGATTCGTTCCATCGCACTTGCGGTCCTTACCGGCAGAGTGCTCTTTTCCACCACAATCTTGTCTGTTTTAGCGTTAGCCAGAATGATCCGTGCCGTCTTCTCCCAATATTGAAGGTCCGCGGCACGTCCCGCACCATGTCCAAACGTCTTCGTGGGAGTATTGACGCTTACAAATATGATATCGGCTTTTTCAATATTTCCAGCAACATCCGACGAAAAGAAAAGATTCTTACCGAGACTCTTCCGCACCAGATCCGCCAGGCCGGGTTCATAGATAGGCGGTTTGCCGGAAAGCCAGGCCTTGATCCGTTCTTCATTGACATCAACAACTGTGACCACATCGCCAGGACTCTTGGATGCGATCATCGCCATTGTGGGACCGCCCACATAGCCCGCTCCGATGCAAAGAATTCTCTTCTTCATTATTCCTCCCTGAAGGCCCAAGCATTAAAGAATCCGGAACCAGATCCACCTGTCTCACTGGTCTTGATTACGCTTCTCTTCAACAAGTTCGTTCCAGTTGAAGAAGGCAAACTCAGAACTGCGATCTGCGAAGGTCGAACCGAATCAGCCACTTTTGCACGAGGCAAGCGCATCCCTGACCGACTTAACAATATCATCAGCCTTGAATGGCTTCTTAATAAACTTGAATGCGCCGAGGTCCTGAGCTTCTTTTGTGGTTTTATCCGTGCAATAGGCCGAAACTACGATAACAGGCATCATTGGCTTCATGGACTTGGCCCGCTTGATCAATTCCATGCCGTCAATGGGGCCCATGCGAATGTCGGTCAGCATCAAGTCGAAATGAGCGGAATCAAGCTGATTCAATGCCTCGCTTCCGTTGAGTACACAAACAGTGTTATGACCCTCGACCTCAAGCAGAATGGCAGTGGTCCGAAGTATGCAATCCTCGTCATCAACTAGAAGTATTCTTGCCATAGTGACTCTGCAGGTGGTCTTCTATGCCGTACCTCTCAAACAGAAAAGTTCCAATCAGTCCTTCTGGCCGACCTGGAAACGGAGATAACGGCGAATAGTTATCGTATCGCCGATCCCTTTGCCTTTGGCTTCCAGATACTGAGTAACACTCTGTTTGGGATCCTTTACAAAACCCTGCTCCAGAAGACATGACTCCGCATAGAACTTCTTCATTTTACCGTCAACAATCTTGTCGACAATGTTTGCCGGCTTGTCCTGCACCTGCTTGGCGAAGATCTCCCGCTCAGACGCAGCGATACTTGCCGGAACAGCTTCCCTGTTGAGACACAACGGATTTGTGGCCGCAATGTGCATTGCTACATCTTTCACCGCGTCCTTGAATGCATCGCTCTGAGCAGCGGCCTCAGTCCCGCACCCCGCGTCAACAAGGACTCCGATCTTGGCACCCAGGTGAATGTAAGACATAACCATTCCGGCGCCAGAGATCACGAACCGCGCATTTCTTCGTATCAACATATTCTCGCCGAGCTTGGCCACAAGGGCAACAAGACCCTCCCTCTCGGTTTCGGCCAGACTCGCATCGGAATCGCAGGCTTTTTCAGCCAATCCGTTCACAAACCCCACAAAGGTTTCATTTCGCGCGACAAAGTCTGTTTCGCAATTCACCTCGACAAGCGAACCAGCCTTACCATCCGGTTTACTGAAAGAAACAACCAGACCCTGGTTTGCTGCACGGGTGGATTTCTTCTGAGCCGTCAATGATCCACGTTCACGAAGGAGGCGAACTGCCTTCTTCTTGTCGCCATCAGCATCAACCAGCGCCTTCTTACATTCCATCATTCCAAGGCCGGTCTCTTCCCGAAGCTCTCTGACTAATTCAGCACTAATCTCGCCCATCTGAAATCCTCCGATTCCCGAAAACTCTAATCCGGTCAGTCCTTCTTTGCTGTGGTCCCGGGTTTTGCGCCTTCATCCTTCACCTGTGCAGCACTGGCCTTTCCGCCGTGAGCGTCCGCCGCACCGGCGTGAGCTGCTGATTCAGTCTTATCCGGTGCACTATCGTGCTTGCCTTCTGTCTTCTTCTTGTGCGGCTTCTCAACCTTGGCATCGGCCGATACTCCCGCCTTCCTGGGACTGGCAGTGTCTTTCTTTTCCTTGGCCGCTTCAGCTGTGGTAGCAGCAGACCGCTCCTTGGCTTTGCGCTCCGTCTCCAGCGCTTTCCGTGCAATGTCTGCGGCGGCCGCAGCGGCGGCTGCCTCCTGCTTCTTTCTCGCCTGTTCCAAAGCACGCTTGGTGTATTCCTCGTTCGCCCGGCCGGCCGCATCAGCCAGTGCATCCGCGATCAGCTTAATTGCACGAATTGCATCGTCGTTCCCGGGAATCGGGTAGTCGATCGGATCCGGATCTGAATTTGTGTCCACCACACCAATAACCGGAATACTGAGCCTGTTGGCCTCCTTGACCGCAATGGCGTCACGGCAGACATCTGCAACAAAAACTGCACCGGGCATCGTTGCCATATCCGCAGTTCCACTCAGATTCTTCTGCAGTTTTTCCATCTCATGGCGAAGTCTGGATACTTCTTTCTTCGAGAGCGTGTCGAAAACCTTATCCTTTTCCATCTTCTCCAGGTCACGCATGCGTCTGACACTGTTCCGGAGGGTGACATTGTTGGTCAACGTTCCGCCGAGCCAGCGGTTACTGACATAATACTGGCCGGCTCTTACTGCAGCTTCCTGCACAACCTTCTGTGCCTGTTTCTTTGTCCCGACAAACAGAATCTTCTTGCCGCTCAATACGAGTTGATTGACAACTTCAGAGGCGCTCTTCAAAAGCGCCAGACTCTTGTAGAGATCGATGATGTGGATCCCGTTGCGCTTATCGAAGATATAACGCTTCATCTTCGGGTTCCAGCGCTTGGTTTGATGTCCGAAATGGATGCCGGCATCCAGCAGGTCGTTAACGGTGAGTTCTGACAAGACTACAGGTTTATCTGACGACACAATACCCTCCCTTTATTTCTAGCTCCGACAACTTAGCAGCATTGGCTGCAACCGTCGAAAGCAATCCGCTTTGATCTTCCCGGAGGTCGGGAAGACACTCGCTTCTTTTTGCCGAAAACATCCCGTCGATACAGCGAATCCGACTGGACGCTTTGCGGCGACCGACAACAAACCGTGGAAACTATCACAATCCCCGTTCCACGCAAGGGAAAACTACCGTCATTTCGCGTATTCAACCTTTGCCGAGGCCTTCAGCTTCTCAACAAAGCTCATTACAACCTGCCTGCGCTTCTCGGCCAACAGATAGTCAGACAACTCCACTTCAACTTCCTTCAGCGGCAGTTGACCGGCCTGACCCTTGCTTAATACCTGAATGATGTGATAGCCGAACTGTGTTTCAACAACAGGGCCGATTGCATTGATTTCCTGAGAAAAAGCCGCTTTCTCAAATTCCGGCACCGTCTTATCCTTGGGCAGCCGGCCAAGGTCGCCGCCCTTTGCTTTGCTGGGGCAATCTGAACTGGCCTTTGCAACCGCCGCAAAATCAGCCCCTTTTACGAGCTCCTCCCGAAGCGATTCCGCCTTCTTCTTCTTAATGGCCTTTGCGGCCTCATCGACGGGCTTAGGCTCTGCACC
>JBAXMA010000020.1:0-17935 GCA_037134535.1 bacterium | reverse complement strand
GGGCCGGCGGCTGGAAATCACGAATCCGGCGACCGGAAATTCAAAGGGTCAGCCCTTAGAATAGAGATTAGCGCCGTTGAGCGGCAAGTTTTCTGTCGAGACGATATACCGCCTTCCTTAGCTCGTCTCCGGTAGCCAGCAGTTCTCGTAAATGGCAGATTGCGACAGGGTACTCAACTCTGAGTGTCGAGCCATTCACATGGGTCGACGGATTCCATTGGCCTACGCAATCCTATTCTCTATTCTAAGTGTGACCCTTCGAATGTCCCCGATCTTAGTCCATACTTAAGAAAAGCCCTAAATCTGACGATAATTCCTCGTAGGAGAGTCAGATATCGACACATGAGAGAGGGTTTTCTATGGCAGTACGTGTTTCAGGCCGTGTTTTCCCTGGTTTGGGACTTCTTCTTTTGTTCTTCTTCATCAGGTGCGAGTTGAAAGCGGTTCAGGTATACGTGCCCGCCAGTTACTCCACAATCCAGCAGGCTATCAATTCCGTCAGTCCAGGCGATGAGATCATGATTTCGGACCAGTTGCGCTACAATGAGAAGCTGACTATCAACAAATCCGTAAGCCTCACGGGCTATGGAACAAACAGCAATCCGGCTGTCGTCTATTATATGAGCGATAGTCCGGTGATACTCATAGACGGACCGGCCAATGTCACCATTTCCAATCTGGAGATTGAGGGTGGAAACTACTCGTTCAATTGGTACACAGGGAATTCACTGCGGGGGATTGTCTCGTCTAATGCCAATCTGGTGCTGAGCAATGTTGTGATGAATCAGTTCAGGAACTATTTCGTCACCGTGTCAGGCGGGAGTATAAACGCTACCAATGTGTCGATCTGGACGAGGGACGTGCTGGCCCAGTGCGATGTCGGGTTTGAACTTGATGGTTGCACCGGGACCCTGGTCAATATCAGGCAGGCTGCCGGCATGCTGGACCACACTTTCAATATCAATGGTGCCGGTACACGTCATTCTGATATCACAATCAGCAATTGCACCATCAGGTCGTCGGGCTTGTCGTGGGGTAATTGTGTGCGGACCTATGTGAATTCGCGAGTGCAGATAAGGAACAATCTCTTCTACCGTGATGCATCAAGTACGGTGCCGGTATTCCCTGCTACTGATCATAACGGGGTTGGCATTAATGGCTACAGCAATGCCGTTACGATTTCCGGCAACACATTCTCCAATATGCCCTGGGCGATATTCTGTACCGGGTCGTTCGGCGGTAATGCTGTGGTTGT
The DNA here is from genome assembly GCA_037134535.1 of bacterium. Taxonomy (GTDB): domain Bacteria; phylum Verrucomicrobiota; class Kiritimatiellia; order SPBP01; family SPBP01; genus JBAXKQ01. The sequence continues at coordinate 16,680 of JBAXMA010000020.1, read as the reverse complement.
TGAGTATAATACCTTTGCCAATTCGACCATCGGTGGAATCATCTGGAACAGCATGAATTACGAGGGGATTGATCTTGGCGGCGGCAGTTGGGGAAGTCGTGGCGGCAATACATTTTCCGAAACTCCTTCACCCCCGGCGACATTCTATGCAGATGTCTCATTTACCAATGCAGGTGGAGCTTCAATGTCCAACATATCGGGACAATACAACACCTGGAGTAACCCGTCGGACAGGGAGAGCGTCATAATTGATAAACTGGATAATCCTGCGTTCGGCAGACTCATTACTGACCCGAGTCTTATTGCCAGGTATTGGCTGGAAGCCGGAGTATCAAACGGGAATGTGAATGTAACCTCTGCGTGGTATTCAGTTGGGGCGGTTGTAAATATGACTGCGACTGAAGTCAATGGGAGCACTTTTATCGGCTGGAGCGGAACGACCAACGGCTGCACCATGTCAGGCCAGCAGATAACTATACCAATTGACCAGATGCGAATCGTGACGGCGCTCTTTTCCGGGCAGTCTGGGGCCAGTATTCCCAGCCTGAACGAATGGGGTTTGGTTGTATTGTTTGCTCTGATTATCATGTGCGTTGCAAGGAGGCAGGCTGGATCGTCCGCGGACGAGCGAGGTCGCTCGTCCCTGCCGCCCGCCACGTAACTAACCCAGTGCCACGGCTGTGTCATGTACGATCAAATAGCGGCGTCGTATAACTCCGCCCTTCCAGTTTCATGCGCCAATCAGTATCTTTGCTGGAGGGGCGAGCTATGCGAGCCCGTTCTTGATGTAGCTGTGCCCATTTGCATTACAAACGCGATTGTTCCTATCACACGATTTCCTGTCAACTTGACACTATCACCTGCATGTGATATCTTCAGAAAATTCAGTGTTCCTCCGTCCGGACTGTTCGCGTTCTTCGCGGGTATTCCACCCTCAATTAAGGGTTCATGACGTGGTGTGCGGATGGTTCCGCAGACTGCGCCATTGCAGCATCAGGTGTTTTGCACCGTATGCTCGACAGGGCGGAAAACCCGAAGCGCGTTTCGAGTCTTCTCACAACGCGTAATAGTGCTCCCAGACGGGAGTACGAAGCCGCGGCTTTGCCGCGCACGATCGGTTTCCGCCGTCCGGCGGATCCGGCCTCGTTACACGACCGGACAGGACATACAGTATGCAAGATCATCGCACGTCGTCTCATCACCCACGTTCTCCTTCCTCGCACCAGGCCCGCCGGCCGGCGCATCATGGTCACACGGCTCATCATGCAGCCGCGCGACCAGCCCAGCACCATGCCCAGGCTGCGCACCCTGCGCATCCGGTCCGTCACGAACATCCGGCGCATCCGGCGGTTCATTCACAGTCGTCTGCCCAGGCGCCTGCCGCTTTACCGGCAGTAGGAGTCTTTACCCTTCTTCTGCCGGAATTGCAGCGAGCCGTGTCGGATGAGGGTTACAGTACGCCTACGCCGATTCAGGAAAAGGCCATTCCGCACCTGCTTGAAGGACGGGATCTGCTTGGCTGCGCTCAGACCGGTACCGGCAAGACAGCGGCGTTCATTCTCCCGATTCTTCAGTATCTCGCCAAGACTCCGCGTCAGCAGCCCGGTGGCCGGCCTCGCGTGTTGGTCCTTGCGCCGACGCGTGAGCTTGCCGCCCAGATTGGTGACAGCCTGCATGCCTACGGCCGCCACCTGCGCGTGACCCACACTGTCATCTTCGGCGGCGTTGGCCAGAGTCCGCAGGTAAGCTCTCTTCGTCGTGGTGTCGACATTATCGTCGCCACACCGGGGAGACTGCTGGATCTCATGAATCAGCGGCATGCGCAAATGCATGGTGTGGAGATCCTGGTGCTGGATGAGGCTGACCGTATGCTCGACATGGGATTCATACCCGATGTGCGGCGTATTCTTGCCGCTTTGCCGCCACGGCGCCAGACGCTGTTCTTCTCAGCCACGCTGGGTCCCGACGTTCTCAATCTGGCCCGTGGCATGGTGCATGATCCAGTGCACGTTACCATCAGTCCCGAACAACCCGCCGTCGAGCGAATCACCCAGAAAGTGATGTTTGTCGAACGGTCCAACAAGGACAAGCTGCTTGCCTTGATGCTGGCAGATAACGCCATAACAAGGGTGCTGGTCTTTACCCAGATGAAGCACGTGGCCAATCGCGTTGTTGAGCACCTGGATGATGCAAACATCCCGGCCTCCGCCATACATGGCAACAAGAGCCAGTCAGCCCGCACGAAGGCACTGGATGATTTCAAGCGTGGCCGTCTCCGTGTACTGGTGGCGACAGATATCGCAGCGCGTGGTATTGATGTTGACGGCATAAGTCATGTGGTCAATTACGATCTGCCCAATGAACCGGAAACCTATGTTCATCGTATCGGCCGTACGGCCCGCGCCGGCGCCGGTGGTGATGCGGTGTCATTCTGCAGCCCGCCGGAACGCGACTACCTGCGAGACATTGAGCGTATGATCAGGCGCGCTATTCCCGTGGACGTGAGTCAGCCCTATCACTCCGAGGCCGCTCGCCTGGCCACCGGGGCCGCAGCCCGGCCTCCGCCAAGACATGGTCGCGGTGGTGGCGGCGGCGGCGGTCGTCCGCATAGCCAGAACCGTGGCTTTCGCGGGCGATGAAGAGCGTTAGAGCGTGGGAGCGAGCTCGAAACGCAATCATTGTGCTGCCGTATTGAGAATTACCAGTCCAGTAATGGGCCAGTTATGTGGCGGCCATCCCAATGCCATTGTGGCGCCGGAAGGCGAAATTCAGGCACCTGCCGCACAAGGCGGCAGGGAGCCTCAGTAACTGATGCCGTATCAGTTCCGTCATTTTTCTCTTTTGACGTGGGAGCCTTGTCGCTACCATGATCCCCCATGACGAATCGAGTGGCCGGAATACTGGTCGTTGCGTGCTTGCTGGCGTGTATTGCCGGCGGATGTGTTACGCCGCCGGCTGGTGAAGAACGGCTTGCTATGTTGAAAAGATTTCTGTCAGCCGGGGCAGATGTCAACATGGCGAGTAAGGATGGCTGGACGCCGCTGATGTTCGCCGCCGCTGAAGGCGATCTGGAGCTCGTCAGGATTCTTCTGAGGAAAGGCGCGGACATTAATGCGCATGCTGCGAATGGCGTTACGCCCCTGATGCTTGCGGTTTCGCGAGGACGACTCGACGTTGTCGTGGCACTGATCGACAGCGGAGCCGACATGAACGCCAGGAAGGATGGTGGTGTTACGCCGCTCATGCTGGCCACATGCTGCGGTTTCATGGAAGGGGTCTATGTCCTTGCGCTCAAGGGCGCTGATGTCAATGCAAAGGACAAGAACGGATCGACGGCACTGATGGAGGCGGCGTGGGCAGGGAACATGCAGATGGTCATGCTCCTGGTCGGCAAGGGCGCGGACGTGAATGCGAAAGATAAAGCCGGCACTACAGCCCTGATTGAGGCTGTCGGGCGTGGGCATGGCAGTGTGGCAGCGTATCTGCGGGAACATTGAGACATGAAAATAGACAATGAATACACTTCATCCATGCGGCCCTGCCTGATCCCGCCGCTTGTATCTGGCGGGATTATGCTTTCGTACCGGTGTTCCAGCACATGCAAACATTGTCTCTATAACTGCTCACCACGGCAACCTGATGAATGGATGACGCCCGACACGGCGGGGAAGCTGGTTGAGGCATTATTGAAGGAACCCCGTCTGGGCGGTCTCCATCTGGCTGGTGGTGAGCCGACTCTCAGGCCGGAATTGCTTATTGAGATGATCCGGCTGATCAATGCCGCTGGTCTTTCGCTTGAATACGTGGAGACCAACGCCGGGTGGTGCCGTGACCGGACCCGCGCGAAGGTGCTGATGGAACGAATGCGTGAAGCCGGGTTGCGTTGCATGCTGGTGAGTGTATCAATGTTCCATAATGAGTTCATACCGTTCTCATCCACGCGCAACTGCATCGAATTGTGTCGTGAGGTCTTTGGACCGGGTGGCGTATTCGTCTACATGCCGCATATTTACGACATACTGGCGACCATGCCGGATGACGGGACTCACACGTTGGAAGAGTTCATGGCGCATGCCGGCATCAGTGACCGGGCCGAATTGGCGAAGATGTACAGCCTTACACCTGGTGGTCGTGCACCGCGTGCATTGAGGGCGTCCTACCGGCCTGAACCGGCTGAATCGTTTCGAGGTCAGACCTGCCGCAACCATCTTCTCAGCACATCACATTTTCATATAGACCACATGGGGCGATTGTTCACGGGTACGTGTGCCGGCATTCTGGCCGGCGCAATAGCGGATCTGCATCCGTTAAAGACGCCGCAGACAAGTCCGGTCTTTGTCACGTTGTGTGAACGTGGTTCGGCCGGGCTGATGGATGTTGCAGTGGAGAAGTACGGCTTCATACCTGATCAGGCAGGATACGTCAGCAAGTGCGACCTTTGTTTCAAGGTACGCAGGCACCTTGTGGCTGCGGAGGTATTTTCGGAGCTGCAGCCGGCAAGCTTCTATGAGAAAGAGTTGTAGTGTTCTCTATTTCCTGGCTTTCTTGGCGTCGTAGCCGTAATCAGCCAGTATCTTGGCTACCTGGGCAGGTTTGACGCCGGCGTAGACCTTCTCGTCCACGATCATGACCGGGGCCAGAGCACATGCTCCGACGCAGCGTGCCACGTCAATTGAGAAGAGCCCGTCATCCGTGGTTTCGCCCACCTTTATGCCGAGGAGTTCCTGCAGTTTATCCAGCACTTTACCGGCACCTTTTACAAAACAGGCTGTTCCCATGCAAAGCGAAACACGGTGTTTGCCCCTGGGACTGAACGTGAAGAAATGATAGAAGCTTGCCACTCCGGTTACTTTGGCTGATGGAATTTGCATCAGCACAGAGACGGCGTCCATGTGCTCCATTCCCAGATATCCGAACTCGTTCTGAACCTTGTGCAGAACCGAAATAAGGTAACTGTTCGGGCTTTTCTTCCGCAAGCATTCCTCAATGTATCCGACTGTGGACGCAGACAAGGCGGCTGCGGCCTTTTCTCTATCCTTTTTCACTAGTTCGCTTTTCATTTTACACCTCGCGGGCTTTTGGGTTCGTAATGGGTGTGCAACAGTTCATGACATAGATGGCTGTTTGGCGCCCCCAGAAAACTCTCGTAGAGCAACTCTATTGCGGGATTCTCATGAGATTTCCGCATAGATTTGTTGACGTCTATAGAGTAAAGGGCTCTGGCACGCTGCCGGGCAAGCTGTGGGTCAAGAACGTGCATACCCTTCGGAGGGTATGGCTGGCCGCCGCCTGCCACACAGCCGCCGGGACAGGCCATGATCTCAATGATGTGGTACTTCTTTGTGCCATTGACGACGCAATCCAGCAGGCGCTTTGCATTTTCAAGTCCGTTGGCCACTCCGATATTGACGGTCAGGCCGTTGACCTCAATGGAAGTCTCCTTGACGCCCTCCACGCCACGGACATCATCAAAATCGAGTGACTGAAGCTCTTTGCCTGTGATCTTTTCGTACGCGGTACGCAGTGCCGCCTCCATGACACCGCCGGTGGCGCCGAAGATGTCCGCTGCTCCAGATGAAACTCCGAGCGGAGAGTCGAATGAACCATCTTCGAGATTTGCGAAGTCCACCCCGAGACACTTCAGCATCCAGATCAGTTCCCGTGTAGTGAGTACAGCGTCTGTGTATGGCTTGCCCCAGGGAGTTTTGTGCTCTTCGCGACTCGCCTCGAACTTCTTGGCGGTGCAGGGCATTACTGCCACCACAAAGATCTTCTGGGGATCGATTCCCATCTGCTGAGCATAGTATGTTTTGAGCAGAGTTGAGAGCATGCTCATGGGCGACTTGCAGGAAGATGTCAGCGGGATCAGCTCCGGATAGAAGCGCTCCATGAAGTTGACCCAACCAGGGGAACAGGATGTGATCAGGGGAAGTTTCTCATTCTTCGTGATCCGGTTCGCAAACTCTGTTGATTCCTCGATAATCGTGAGGTCGGCACCAAAGTTTGTGTCAAACACCCTGTGGAAACCTGCCATGCGCAGGGATGTTACCAGCTTTCCCGTCACCGGGGTGCCCACGCGGAATCCGAAGCCTTCGCCGATTGTTGCGCGGATGGCCGGCGCGGTGTGCACTACCACGTGAAGGTCGGGGTTTGATAGAGCCTCGAACACGGTTTCCGTGGCATCCTGTTCCGTGAAGGCAGCCGTCGGGCATACATTAACGCACTGACCGCAGTGGATACAGACGGAGTCGATCATGTTGCTGTCATGAGCAGGGGCAACCACGTTGTGGAATCCCCGGTTCTGGACATTCAGATTATTGACGCCCTGAACTTCGCTGCAGACCCGTACGCATCGGCCGCAAAGGATGCACTTTTCGGGGTTGCGGTGTACTGGTGATGACTTGTCGACGGGAATCCGTTTGCGTTCGCCGGCGAAAAGGCGCTCTCTCACTCCGAGGTCGTAGGCCAGCTTTTGAAGCTCGCAGGTTCCGTTTCTGACGCAGGTCTGGCAATCCATCGGATGGTTGTCGAGGATCAGCTCTACAATATCGCGCCGCAGGCGACGGAGCAGAGTGGAGGAGGTTTTAACCTTCATGCCTTCTGCGACCGGGAAAGAGCACGATGCCACCGGGTTACGTTGCCCCTCAACCTCCACTATGCACACCCTGCATGCGCCGATGACGCTCAGGTCAGGGTGATAGCAGAGGCTCGGGATGTTGATTTTGGTCAAGTCCGCCGCCTGAAGAATTGTGCTACCCTCCGGGACTGTCACCTTGGATCCGTCAATCCACAGCGTAATTGTTTTTTCTGTTGTCATGCTTATTTCCTCCCCACTGCTTTGAATCTGCATATTTCAAAGCACTGCCCGCACTTGATGCAGAGCTTCTGGTCGATCAGATGGACTTCCTTAGGTTTTCCCTCGATACAGGGTATAGGGCATTTTCGTTTGCATGCACCGCACCCTGTGCAATTCTCCGGGATGATGGTGAATGACAAAAGCTGCGTACACACTCCCGCCGGACATCGTTTCTCGCGGATGTGTGCATCATATTCGCTTCGGAAATGCTTGATTGTACTGATAACCGGATTGGGCGCCGCCTGACCCAGGCCGCATAATGATGTGCGCTTGACAGTGTCCCCGAGCCGGAGCAGTTTTTCTACGTCGCCCTCCACGCCTTTGCCGGTCGTTATGCGTTGAAGAATTTCCAGCATGCGCTTTGTGCCCTCCCGGCAAGGAGTGCACTTTCCGCACGACTCGTCCTGCGTGAAATCCAGGAAGAACCGCGCAACGTCCACCATGCAGGAATCCTCATCGATTTCGATCATGCCGCCACTGCCCATCATGGAGCCGGCTGCGTTCAGTGATTCGTAATCAACCGGAGTGTCCAGGAATGACTCCGGCAGACAACCGCCAGCAGGGCCGCCGGTCTGAACTGCCTTGAGTTTCCTGCCATTGAGGATGCCGCCACCGACGCCGTATACCACGTCGCGAAGTGTTGTGCCCATGGGCACTTCGACAAGTCCGGTGTTGCAGACCTTCCCTGCCAGTGCGAAAACCTTTGTTCCCTTGCTCTTTGCGGTGCCGATGGATGCAAACCAGACCGGCCCGTCCAGAATCACCACAGGGATGTTTGCGAAGGTTTCGACATTGTTGATCACCGTTGGTTTTTGCCACAGGCCTGACGCTGCAGGGTAGGGTGGACGAGGGCGTGGCATTCCACGCTCACCTTCTATGGAGCGGATCAACGCAGTTTCCTCGCCGCACACAAACGCGCCGGCACCGAGGCGGATCTCGATGTCAAAATCATGGTTAGTACCGAAAATGTTCTTCCCGAGGAAGCCGGCTTTCCGCGCTGCAGCTATTGCTATTTCAAGTCGCTTGATGGCCAGAGGATACTCTGCCCTGATGTAGACGAAGCCCTGACGCGCGCCTATTGCGTAGCCGCCGATGATCATGCCTTCGATGACGGTGTGTGGATCGCCCTCGATCGTGCTGCGGTCCATGAAGGCTCCCGGGTCGCCCTCGTCGGCATTGCAGATGATGTATTTTTCATCGTTTTTCTGGGCTAGTGCAAAGTTCCATTTGACGCCGGTCGGAAAGCCGCCGCCGCCGCGCCCGCGAAGACCGGATTTGGTTACAGCATCGACCACTTCGTTGGGCGACATACCTGAAAGCACCTTGACGGCTGCCTCGTAGCCACGGACCATGAGATATTCGTCGATATCTTCGGGATCGATCACGCCGCAGTTGCGCAGTGTCATCCGCATCTGTTTGCCGAAGAAGTGGACATCACCGAAGATTGGCGAAAATCGATCTGTCAGCCGGGTGTCGGCCCAGAGCTTTTCCTCGGTGAAGCCTGTGTCAGTCATGCCCGAATTGGGCATGGCCATATCCTTCACTGGCACGTTGTTTATTACGTGTGACTCGTACATTCTCTCCGCCTTTTCCGGAGACATCGTAATATATTTTGTCGGAGTTGAGAGCTTACCGAAAACCGTGACTACAGGTTCCATGTCGCATCGCCCCGTACAGCCGACGCGACTCAGGGCTACATCCTTGACGCTGTGATGTTTGATCAATTCTTCGAGACGCTTGAAAACTTCATTTGCACCGGCAGCATTCTCGCAGGTGGCAGAGCCCACTGTTATGCGGACCCTCGCATTGAATTTTTCTTTCTTCAGCCGTTTCTCGGCCTTGGTCCGTTGTGCCAACAGTTGTTCCATTACCTTGTTCATCTTGCTTCCTTTCGCTGTGCCGGTTGGACCAGCAGTTCAAGTTCTTCGGCTTTTCACCGCATAGGCCAGTTCCCTGAGACTGGCAAGGATCCTTGCATCCACCACTGAAATCCTTTCCGGCACCAGCAGGTGAGCTGCAGTCATGTTCAGTAATCCGTTCGCCCCCGCTTCAATCAATGCATTCGCTGCCGGTTGAGCTGCTTCAAAAGGAACGGCGATTATGCCGATTTCGACCTTCTGGCGCCTTATCACTGAACGTAGTTCACTCATTGGTTGAATTCTGTGCCGGCCAACCTTCTTGTCGATAATGCCGGATGCGTTGTCAAATACGCCTACAATTCTGAAGCCATGCAGCACAAATTCGTTGTGAAGTGCGAGAGCGCGCCCCAGGTTGCCTGCGCCGACAACCACGCACCGGATGTGGTGATCCAATCCGAGCGTCAGCGATACGGCAGCATCCAGTCCCTCTGTCGAATACCCACGCTTTGAAATTCCCTGGAACTCAACATAGGAGAGGTCCTGCCGCACGGTCGAGCTCGTCAGTCCGAGCGCATCGGCGAGGGTCGCAGATGAAACCCATTCAATCCCGCCATGGCGCAAGTGCTGGGCGTGTGTCAGATACTTCGGCAATCGTCTCACCACTGCCGCCGGAATTCTTCCGGTTGTCCGGCTTTCAATCGTCATTGAACTCTCCTCCTATAAAACGGAGCGCAATATAGTCACAGATTCACGATAGTGTCAAATATTTAACGTTAAACATTTAACATATTACAAAGTGACATTGAATAGACGGGGTGCTTTGACTATATGCGTGCCCCGCAGTGCGCACACTGCGTGTGTCGTGGCCTGCTATTGCAGCACTTCTTGTGCAGGCTGCGGACGGGTCAGCCATGCGTATCCGGCCACACCTGCCACACTGACCATGGCGATCAGAATGAGGCCCGCGCTAAATGAGCCGGTAAGGTCGCGGGTCCAGCCCATGATGGCAGGACCTGTGAGCGCGGCTGCGCCATGAGCCAGCACCACCATCGGGTAAGTGCTGCCGAACTGATTCACTCCGAAGTGTTGCGCGGCTTGAGCGGCATAGAGCGACAGGCTGCCTCCGTAGCAAAAACCGAGGAAGGCCGACACGCCAACAAGAAACCATGGATCATTGTTCACTAGAAGGAAGAGCCCTGCGGCCACGGATGCCAGTGACAGGCATGCAAGCGAGGTGATTCTGAAACCTGCGCGGTCCTGAATGGTGCCCCATGCTATTCTTCCGGCTGCATTGCCTGCCGCAAGCACGCTGATGGCGCCGGCTGCCATGGCAACAGGGACGCCTGCTGCCAGTCCGATCGGTTCCAGATTACCGATCAAGGCCAGGCCAGGGAATGTGCCGCAGAATATACCGAGGACAAGCGTCCAGTAGCGGCGATCCCGCAGTAAGATGCCGAGTGAATAGTTCGGGTGGATGTCTTTCTTCTGCAGTGCAGGTGTGAAGAGAAGGAATCCCATAATGACGGCAACCGGACCATAAGTGCAACCAGTCAGCTTGAAGATTTCCAAGGTGCTCCAGCCGCATTCCAGTAAACCCTGGGCGATGGTCTGCAACAGGATGGCGCCGCCGCCGTATCCGGCCACAGTCAGGCCGCTGATGAAGCCTTTGCGATGTGGGAACCATTTGATACCGGTTGCCACGGCTGACACGTAGCCACAGCCCACGGCGAGTCCACCGAAGCCGCTCATGATGGCCCACAATGGGTAGAAATGGTTGCCCCAATAACCGGCACTGATGTATTGTATCCCGAGAAAGATTCCCGCGAGAACACCGAGGGGCCGCGGTCCGATGCGGTCCTGGAGCCTGCCGGCGAAAAGCATTATCACCGTGAGCAAACCTATCGTTGAGCCAAAAACGATCTGTGTCTGAGCAGATGAATAGCCGAACTGTTGCTGGAGCGATGGCACAAATGCGCTCCAGGCATAAATTCCACCCAGGCATGCTTGCATTATCACTGCAGCCGCTACAGCAACATACTTTTTCATGGGCGGAGACTATAGCCTTCAGTCGCTCCTCTAGAAACTGAAAAATAGAGTTGATTGGCCCCCCGCGTTGGGTAAGTGCAGCAGAAAAAGACTTTCGTAGAAAAGACTTGCGAGGGGAACTTAACCATTATATTCTTACAGTCATTGATGTGTCAGGGGCATATTGAATTAGGAGACTATTCTGCATGAAGCCAGTTGCTTACTTTACAGTTTTGTTACTTGCGGTCGTGTGCGTTGTCCTGTCAGTTGCATTAGTACTGATTTCACAGACTAATCAGGAATTGCAACTCAAACTGCAGGCTCAACAACAGGCCTTAAGTCAGGGCATTCTCGGCCAGCAAGCCCAGCAGATCAGCGGCGGCGTAATTCAGGATCTGATCAAGGCAGCAGGCACGAATCGTGAAATCAGTCAACTTTTGGAGAAGCATGGCTACTCAGTGCCTGGATCCCGGTCCACCGGGGCGGCAGTGAGTGCGTCGAAGAGTAAGGAAAAAGAGTCCACTAAACCGGAGGCGTCAAACCCATGAGCAATCGCGAGGGCAATGAGGCGCGAGTTGCGCCACTTCAGATCTTTACATCATTTCTGCCATTGTGTTTGATGGCGATTAGTCTGGCACTGTTCTTTGGCTGGCAGGTGACGGTTTCAGTGCGGCAGTACATAACTCTTCTCAGGCTTGGAGACCAGCAGGTTGCATTGAGTGAGCAGGCTGCGCAGACGGAGGGCAAACTTCAGGCTCTGATCATGGACCTCTTGAAGCTGTCCAAAACCGATACCGACGCCAAAACGGTTATAGACAAGTATGGCATCAAGTTTAACACTCCACCACAGCCTGGAGCTCCTTCTGCCGGCACTTTGAAGCCACAGCCAAGAACTCAGCCACCTGTCCGTGAGGGAGCCGGCGTTCCCAAACCACAGGTCCCGCCGCCTGACACAGGCGCTGACGCTTCTGAGTAGGCATCAACTTAAGGGTTAGCCCGAGAGATGGATCGCCTTCTGGGATAGATGTTCTGGCTACTGAAGCTCCTTGCGGGCTGTACCAGGATTTGAACGAGAGTTAACTTTTTACCATTCCTAGGCACCTTACCGCACCGCGTACTGGTAACAACCGGCCGTGGAGTATCCCGCCCCTGACCAGGAACGCGATTTCGTATCAATGGTGCTTGATGATCACGGCGGAAAGAGTACGGTGACTCGCGCGTGCATCTCGATGGGAAGATGCCAAGTCGGGAAGCGCCGGTTGCTTCCTCAACGTTTAACTTGAGGTGTTGCGCATGCTGGAACTGCGAAATGTCACGCGCAAATATGGCGCGGTAGTGGCGGTCAATAACGTCAGTCTGACAGTGCCGAAGGGGGAGTTTTTCTGTCTGCTGGGCTCAAGCGGGTGTGGCAAAACAACCATTCTGCGGATGATTGCGGGATTTGAGCAGCGCACCTCGGGCCAGATCATTCTGAATGGCCGCGACATGGCCGATGAACCGGCGTACCGGCGGGATGTCAACACGGTGTTTCAGAACTATGCCTTGTTCCCGCACATGACAGTGAGCGACAATGTCGGCTACGGCTTGCGAATCCGGAAATGCACACGGCCCGAGATCGACCGGCGGGTGGGCGAAGCCCTTGCTCAGGTCGGTTTGACCGGGTTCGGCGTCCGGCGTCCTGACCAGTTATCGGGCGGGCAGCAGCAGCGCGTGGCCTTGGCGCGCGCGCTGGTGAACCGGCCGAGCCTGCTACTGCTGGACGAGCCGTTGAGTGCGCTCGACAAAAAGATCGCGGAACAGACCCGTCTGGAACTGGTGGAGTTGCAGCGCCGGGTCGGCATTACCTTCATCTATGTCACGCACAATCAGACCGAGGCCCTTGCCCTGGCGGATCGGGTTGCGGTCATGCACAACGGGGTCATCGAGCAGTGTGGCACGCCCAGTGATATCTATGAGCATCCCCGGAGCCGCTTTGTGGCCGACTTCATCGGGTCGATGAATTTCTTTGAAGGGCAGGTGGTGTCGCGCACGGAGCGGAGTTGCCGGCTGCGGTTGTGGGAGACGTGGGATGTCGAGGTGCACAAGCCTGTGACGATCGCTGCCGGCGAGCGCATCCTGTACTGCCTGCGCCCGGAACAGCTCAAACTCAGCCTGCTCCCGCCGTCCGATCAGGCCAACAGCATTTCCGCCATCCTGCGCAGCAAGGTCTACGAGGGTGAGACTACGCGCTACATACTGGAATTGGCCAACGGTCGCAAGATCAGTGTGAGCCAGAACAACTACATCGCGCGGCTGTGGCACGATTTTTATGACGTGAACGAGGAGTACCTGTTGGTCTGGAATTGTTCGTCGGGGGAAATTATCCGTGCGTAAGCGGTTTCGCATCAGTGAGCTGCATCTCCTCCTCGCGCCGCCGGCAGTCTGGCTGACGCTGTTTTTCGTCGCGCCGCTTTTGATCGTCCTGGTGTTCAGCGTCAGTCCCCAGGATGTCAATGGCGGCGTGCTGCGCGGGTTCACTCTGGAGCACTATCGGCGGATCATAGACCCCCTGTACTTAGGGATTATGCTGCAGTCGCTGGCGGTGGCTGCCATTACCACAATCATTACACTGCTGCTCGCCTATCCGGTGGCCTATTACATGGCGTTTGCGGCGCCGCGCACCAAGAAGATCCTGATCTTCCTGGTGATCCTGCCGTTCTGGACGAATTTTCTTGTGCGCATGTATTCGTTTGTGGCGATTCTGGGCACGGACGGCGTAGTCAACCTGGTGCTGCTCAAGCTGGGTGTGATTCACGAGCCGTTGCAATTACTGCACAACACCTTTGCGGTCTATGTCGGATTTGTCTATGGAAACCTGCCGTACATGATTATGCCCATCTTCGCGGCGCTGGATCGTATGAACACCTCGCTGCTGGAGGCGTCCATGGATCTTGGTGCTGGACCGGTGCGTACCTTCTGGAAGATCACCCTGCCATATTCGTACTCCGGGGTGGCGGCAGGGATCGTCTTTGTTTTCATTCCGACGCTGGGCAATTTTGTGGTTCCAGAGATCCTGGGCGGTGCGGATAATGTCATCATTGGCAATCTCATCAATCGGCAGTTCCTGACCTCGCGCAACTGGCCGTTCGGGTCCGCGTTGTCCACGATGCTGGTGTTCGGCCTGATGGTTGTGATCACGATTTACATTCGTTATTTCGATCCCATGGGTAAAAAGCGGCTCACAACGGGGTAGACGAACGCGCGCCCGGTTGCTGGCGCACTCAATTTAAGGCGCAATGATATGGCCCGGGAAAACGATTTGGGACTGGGGACTGGTATCTGGTTGCGGCTCGCCACATGGGTGAGTGTCATATTCCTCTGCCTGCCGTTGCCGATCCTGATCTTCTATTCCTTCAACGCTGGCCGCCAGGTGACCCATTGGGAGGGGTTCAGCCTGAAATGGTACGCTGTGGCATTTGCGGATCGCGCCATGTGGCTGGGGGTGCGAAATTCGCTGATCGTGGCCGTGGCCAGCAGCGCCATTGCCACTGTGCTGGGCACGGCTGCGGCGCTGGCGTTGGGCAAATACACATTCCGCGGGAAAATCCTGTTTCAGAACCTGATCTACATCCCCATCGTCCTACCGGAGATCATTTTCGGACTGGCGCTCCTGGCCCTGTTCGTTTTCATCCGCATGCCGCTGGGTTTTCTGACCGTTATTTGTGCGCATGTGACGTTCAGCGTATCGTTTGTGGCCTTGATCGTCCTGGCTAAACTGCATCAGTTCGACCTGCGACTGGAGGAGGCTAGCCTGGACCTGGGGGCTAACCGTTTCGAGACATTCTGGAGGGTGATCCTGCCGGTGATTGCCCCGGGGATTGTCTCCGGCGCGATGTTCGCGTTCACTCTGAGCCTGGACGACTTCATCAGTACGTTGTTTACTGCCGGCGCCAACTCCACCACTTTGCCGTTGCGCATTTACTCGCTGGTCAAATATGGGGTTACCCCCGAGCTGAATGCAGTCTCGACGATCTTGATCCTGGCGACCGTGGGAGCACTGCTGGCGGGGCAGCATTTGCAGAACAAAGCTGTCTCTCGCCGCATGATGATCGGGCTTGGTGGCGGCGGGGCCCTGCTGGCGGGGACGCTCCTGCTGGTGTCCACGGTCATGACGGACGATCGCAACACGCTTAATCTCTACAACTATGCGGGGTATGTGGACGAAAAAGTCATTGCGGAGTTTGAACAGGAGACAGGGATCCGCGTCAACTGGAACTACTACAATGACAACGAAGAACTCCTTACCCGCCTGTCGCTGGGCGCCTGTGACTACGACGTGGTGGTTCCCAGCGACTACATGGTTCCGACTCTCATCAAGCTCGGGTTGCTCGCGCCGATCAACCCTGCGAACGTCCCCAACCTGGAGAACCTCGATTCGCGCTTTCGCAAGCTGACCTTCGACCCGACCGGCACCTACTACATCCCGTATACCTACGGTTGTGTTGGGATTAGTTACAACGCGCAAAAGGTCGCGAGCCCCGTGGACTCGTGGCGCGTCATGATGGATGAGCAATACAAAGGGCGCATTCTCATGGCGGATGACATGCGGGAATGCTTCGCCTTCGGCTTTCGCCTGTCGGGACATACGCTGAAGGACAAGAATCCTGACGAGTTGCGCGAAGCTCTGGCGCTGCTGCGGAAGCAGAAGCCGCTGTTGCTGCGTTACGATTCGAATACCATGGTTGATCTGCTGCTTAGCGGTGAGGCATATCTGGCTCAGAATTGGTCTGGCGGCGGCCTGCGCCTGAGCAAGAACCACCCGGAATTCCCCTTTGTGCTGCCGCGCGAAGGCGTGTCCATGTTCGTGGATACAATGTGCATTCCCCGGGATGCCCGGCACAAGGTCAATGCCGAACGCTTCCTTAACTTCCTGCTGCGTCCGGACATTGCCGCGCAGAATATGGCAGGGATATTCTACCCCATGCCCAACCCCAAAGGGCTGGCGCTGCTGCCCGCAGTCGAGCGTCAGGTCATGGCCCCCGTGCTCAATATGAATCTGGATCGTTTCGAACTGCTGGACGAACTAGGCGAATTCAACAAGGGATTGGATCGCGCCTGGACCGAGCTGCGCAGCCAGTAGATCGCTAACATGATGTCGCGGCCGGGATGGAGTCAGCATCTGTCAAACTTTGCGTGGGACCGCCCCAATCCTTGCATGAGTGTCTGGCCATCTTTCATGTGCACCCGGCGAATCAGTAGAAGGGGCAGGAAATGAGTATATTGAAATTTGTGTTTGTTGGCCTGGCTCTTGTGACCAGCTGCATTTAGTCATTGTCGGCCGATCCCACGGTTTCATTCAGTGTTTGGGTCGCCGATCATTATGTCGGTCCGAGCAGCCTGTTGGAGAGGCTTGTTCGACGACAACCATCATACCAGCTTGGCCAGGGCGGCAGCCACTGAGTCATCCGTCTTAAAGATTGTTCCGAACCCGGATATGTCAAAAATCTCTTTGACCGGGCCCTTGACGTTGGCGCAACGCAACTGCCCGGCTTTCGCCTTGATCTGCTTGGCGGTGATTAGCAGTACGCGCAATCCTGCGCTGCTGATGTAATCCAGACCGTCAAGATCAACGACAAGAGCGATTACTCCGCCACTAATCAACTCATTGAGTTTTCCTGAAAACTCTGGTGAGGTTACAGCATCCAGTATGCCAGTTACCGACACAACGGTTGCATTTGCTTCCTGCTTAATCCGTATTTCCATGGCTGGCTTCCTTTGTTTTTTACCTCGTCGTACTCGCACCATTGAGGACGGCTGCTTATAGCAGGTTATCAGGGCTGTGTGCAGTAAATAGAGTGTCTCTACACGGGCCTGGGCGCATGGGAGCTCTGCAGAGGTTGTCTGGCATTCTCTATTTGGAGTGCGGCGGCTTGACGCCGCTTTTTGCAGGAGCAATGAAAA
>JBAXMA010000019.1:0-18957 GCA_037134535.1 bacterium | reverse complement strand
ACATGCGAGTTGTTAAAAGCGGCAAACAGATTCCCCATCACCTCGCCAGCGGATTCCGCCATCATGGTCAGCCATTCATCCCTGCGGCCAACTGCATATGGCGGATCAGCAAATATAATGTCAAAAGGCTCGTCAAAACCTGCTTTCGAGGCAAACCGTCCCGCATCCGTCATAACCACTCGGGTCTTTCCATCGCACGCAACCTTCCCTTCCCTGCCTTCTGAAGGCACGCACAAGGATGCCACATTCTGCTTGAGAACTCCCGCTACCCTGGGATCCCTCTCCACCCAGCAGACAAATGAAGCACCCCTACTCCATGCTTCAAGTCCAACCGCACCAGATCCGGCAAACAAATCAAGAAATCGGCACCCTGGCGTTTTCTCTGCCAGACAGGAGAATAGCGCCTGCCGGACCTTTTCCTGCGTAGGCCTGATCATGTCGCCAGGCGTCAGAATTCGACGCCCACGGATCTCTCCCCCTGACACCCTTATCACACCTCACCCCCCGCGTTCTTCAACTTTGCCTGTGGGTACAACTGGAGCCACCCAGTGATAACGCCGGAAGAATAGGCATTTTCTGCAGGATTGCACCTCTTTTTTTCACCAGAGTTCACACTTGTCTTATGCAAAGGGTCATAGTACCTTCTGACGATTCTTTTGAAAGACTACTTTGGCCCGCATATTGCCGTCTATGGCGAGTAGTCCCTTCGGAGCAAGCTGCGGTCATGTCTGAATCGCAAGCGAATACGGTTCAAGTTGATTGTGTGCTAGAGCTGAGATATTGGAAGAACAACGCTGAGGAATCGCTTATATGGGCTGGTTTACAAGGTCAAGCCAACAGAAGGTTGTGGTTGAGAAGAAAGAGGATGTGTGGGTTAAGTGCCCGTCCTGTTCTGCCCATATTTTCAAGGAAGAATGGGAAACATCCTTCATGGTATGCTCCAAGTGCAACCACCATGACCGGATGACCTGCGATGAACGACTGGCTATGTTGCTGGACGCAGGGTCATTTGAAGAGCGCTACGGAAAAGTTACAACCTCGGATCCTTTGAAATTCGCCGATGCAACCGGCACCTATGCTGCGAAAATCGAGGCTACAAAACAGCAAACGGGGCTGCTGGAAGCCGTCAAAAGCGGTCGCGGGGCTGTCAATGGAACGAAAATCGTGATTTCTGTGATGGATTTCCGGTTTGTCGGCGGCTCTCTGAGCAGTGGCGCTGGAGAAAAGATCTTCCTCGCCGCCTGCTACGCCCATCGGCATACACTGCCTTTTGTAATGGTTTCGACGTCCGGCGGGGCAAGAATGCAGGAGGGAATCATCTCTCTGATGCAGATGGCCAAGACATGCGCGGGAATCTCACGGCTCCGCAAGTCCAAGATGCCATACATCTCAATACTCACGGATCCGACATTTGGCGGCGTTTCCGCCAGTTATGCCTTGGTTGGGGACATAAATATTGCGGAACCAGAGGCTTTGATCGGGTTCGCCGGACGCCGTGTTATAGAACAGACTATCAAGGAAGAGCTCCCTCCGGACTTCCAGACTGCCGAGTATTTGCTTAAGCACGGATTTCTCGACATGATCGTGAAACGAGCCGAGATGAAAGAAACACTTCACAAGATCCTTCAATACTCGCACCCGCGATAGATGGAAATGCCGGGCAAATGGAGTCGGGACAGATCGAAAGGTAAATATGAGTCTGGAATGGGAAGAACCAATAATCAAGCTTGCGCAGGAGATTGAGGAACTGAAGAAGAAGGCACTGGAGTCTGGCTCCAGCGTCGATAAGGAGGTTTCTGTTCTCCAGAAGAAACTGCTCAGTGTGAAGCAGGAGATTTTCACCAATTTGACCCCGTGGCAACAGGTGCAGCTTGCCAGGCATCCTGATCGTCCCCTGATGTCCGACTATATTCGTTTGGCTTTCACTGAATTCATTGAGCTGCACGGCGATCGGGTCTTCGGAGACGATCCATCCCTGATCGGTGGCTTCGCGTCCATTGACAAGCATAGATTCATGCTGCTGGGCTTCAATAAAGGCCGTTCTGTTGAAGAAAAGATCAAAGCAAACTTTGGAATGGCGCACCCGGAAGGATACCGGAAAGCGATGAGGCTTGTGAAACTTGCGGAAAAGCTCGGATTGCCTGTAGTCAGCTTGATCGACACACCCGCTGCCTATCCCGGAGCAGCAGCAGAAGCGAGGGGTCAAGCCGAAGCAATAGGGCACTGCATCACCGAAATGACAAGTCTGGAGACGCCGACCATAGCCGTGATTACCGGCGAGGGCGGGAGCGGCGGCGCACTTGGAATAGCGGTCGCAGATGTCGTGATGATGCTTTCGCACGCCATCTACTCAGTTATTCCACCCGAAGGCTGCGCCGCGATCCTCTGGAAGGACGCCAAAAAAGCACCTGAGGCGGCCGCAGCCTTGAAGATTACCGCTAAATCCCTGCTCGAACTGAAAATTATCGATCAGATCATTGAGGAACCTCTCGGTGGAGCGCATACCGATCCCGCCGAGGCTGCCGCATCCCTGAAAGCGGCACTGATAAAGCGCTTAAGCATCCTGAAGCGGATTTCACCGAGTAAACTGGTAAGCAGACGATTCGACAAGCTGGCTGCCATGGGAAGATTCACGTAAAGTCTGCGCGATCTCCCTGCTGGCGCTGTTGAAGATTGTATAGCTAACATCATACGTGAGGAACCGGTAATATGAAGACCATCGAACGCAAAGTGCAGCATAGAATTCCACTCAGGATTACCGATACCACCCTGCGCGACGCCCACCAATCATTATGGGCCACCAGGATGCGGACTGACGACATGCTCAAGATCATTGATGTCATGGACGCCGTCGGCTACTACTCTCTTGAGGTTTGGGGAGGCGCCACGTTCGACGTCTGTCTGCGATTCCTGCGTGAGAATCCATGGGAACGGCTGCGCAAGATCAAGGCCAGAGCAAAACGAACCCCTCTGCAGATGCTGCTGCGCGGGCAAAACGTGGTGGGCTACAAGAACTACGCCGATGATCTACTGGAGCACTTCGTCGCACTTGCGTGCGAGAACGGCGTTGATATTTTCCGGGTCTTTGACGCACTGAATGATACTCGCAACCTGGAACATGCCATAGAGTGCATAAAGCGATTCGGCGGTCACGCCCAGGGCACATTATCTTACACTATAAGTCCTGTTCACACGGTTGAGCAGTTTGTCCGTTGCGCCAAAGAACAGGTAGATGTAGGCATTGACTCGCTGTGCATAAAGGATATGGCCGGAATTTTATCTCCAATCGCGGCTGAAAAGCTTGTTTCCGCCCTTGTGAGAGAAATAGACGTGCCCATCCAGATCCACTGCCATGCCACAAGCGGCATGGCCACCGCCTCATACGTTGAAGCCGTCAGAGCCGGCGCCGGTGCAATTGACTGCGCAATATCCCCCATGGCGGGATTCCAGTCGCAGCCACCGGTCGAAACAATGCTATCCATCTTCGAGGAAATGCCTTACCACGCAATGCTCGATATGGATGCCTTGAAGAAAGTCCGCCGGTTCTTTACTGAACTCAAGAAAGAGCGGACACTCAGCTACCAGCAACCGGACAACATCATAGACCCTGACATTCTGGATCATCACATCCCTGGTGGCATGATCTCCAACCTGATGTCTCAACTGGAGCAGCAGAATGCGCTCGATAAACTTGAACGGGTTCTTGAAGAAATTCCGCGCGTGCGAAAAGAGCTTGGATATCCGCCGCTCGTCACCCCAACGAGTCAGATTGTGGGATCACAAGCCGTGGCCAACGTTCTGACGGGTAAACGCTACGAAATCGTTTCCAAAGAGCTCAGAAGCTATGTGAAGGGCCTCTACGGAAAGGCACCAGGCGTGATAAATCCCAAGGTTATGGAGAAGATTCTTGGAAAAGATGAGCCCATTACCTGCCGGCCCGCAGATCTGCTCAGCCCCATGTTGCCAGGCGCCACAGAAGGGGTGCCGCCGGAACTGATTCACAACGAAGAAGACATTGTCTCATACTGCCTGTTCCCGGAACCTGCCCTCGAATTCTTTAAGTGGCGCAGCCTTCCCATGGAAGACCGCCCGACTCCCCCGGCTCATCTTGAATTGCAGCAGGACAAGGCTGCGGAGAAGGAGAAGAAGGACGACAATCCTAATCCGCCGCAGCTTGCTCCGTTGATGACCGACACCGACTTCCACTTCGTGCATGAGCTTCTCGCCAGAATGCGTGAGCTCAGTTGCAACGAGCTCATGATCCGCAAGAACGACTTGATGATAAGCCTCAAGAGCGGAACTCACTCTCAGACAATCGCCACAACCTCACCGTCTGAACAGTTTCCAGTGGTGAAGAGCGTTGTGCCTTCCGTCCGGGAAGCTACTCCACCACCGCCCCAGCCGGCGAAGGAGGAAAAGCCTGCTGGTCCGGCTATCGCAGCGCCATTGAACGGAACATTCTATCTGTCCGCTGCAATAGGAAAGCCGCCAATGGTACAAGTTGGCGACACGGTCGAGGCCGGCACTCCAGTCTGCATCGTTGAAGCAATGAAGATGTTCAACGACGTCAAGGCCCAGAAGAAATGCAAAATCCTTGACATCCTCGCCAAACACGGCGACAAGGTTGAGAAAGATCAGCCATTGATGCGAATAGAAATGATGGACTGAGAGAGCAATCAGTGGCGACTCTTACGTAATAATCCATGAGTCGTATACAAAAGATTGTACTCGCATCTGCTGTCACACTTATCCTTGTGTGGCTTGGGCTCAATTTCGGCCGCCTCGTTCTTGATGCGGATGGAAAGGCAAGCACCGAGAGAGAAGTCTGCCTCGTTCTGGGAAGCCTCTTCTTTCTGGCCATTTTGTTCAGGCCAAGCCCGGCTGCTGCAACAGCGCAACCACCAGACTGGATTGTGCCCGCAACAGGAACAGTCGGGCTTATCCTCGCGCTGTCTGGACTAGTCTTCGATTCGCAACAGCTCCATTGGCTGGGGCTGCTTCTGCTGTTTTACGCATGTCTGCAGTGGGCGCTGCCCAGACGTTTCTCCGTCAGCATTCCCCCCGCCCTTTTGCTCCTCTACTGGATAAGCCCCGCACCTTTCAGTATTGTGGGACCGTTCCAGCTAACCATGCAGCACGCATCGATACAGGGCGCGGAATGGCTGGCGCATTGCTTCAATGTCCCGGCATGGGCCGATGCAAATGTGCTGCGGACCGAAACCATGGCCATCGACGTTCCTCAAGCCTGCAGTGGCATGACAACTGCAATCGCCGTATTCGTCAGCTGCCTGGGCACGGGGCTTTTGTTCCGCATCAGATGGCTCGCACTGACTGGCCTCATCCTTCTTGGTCTCTTCCAGATTCTTGCGCTGAATATCCTGCGGATTGCGCTAATTGCAATGATGGCTCCACGCATGCCGCCTGAATGGGCTTTCAGCTACATTCATGACTCCCTCGCCGTTCTTCTCATCGCCGGAATTGTGCTGATTCAAGTGGAAGTGGCAATGTGGCTGAAATGGCGGACCGGCAGACTCAAGGAGCGTGATACCGGCCCTGCCGAGAAAGAAACGGAGGACAAGGCCAGTATTCTTCATCCATTCTGGCGATACATGTCGCGCTACGCGTGGTTGATCCTGGCGGCAGTGGTTCTTTCTGTCGGAATTGCCGCAGCCCTTTACAAGAGGCGACCTTACCACCGTTCGCAAATGATTCACCGTCTGGTTAACAATCTGGCGATACAAAACCTGGCAGACGCGGAAAGAACTGCGGTCGCCGCAGTCGCCGCAGACAAGGGCAACCTGCCGGCGCGCTACTCCATGGCACAAGTCCTGGTCTACCGGAAGAAGTTTGATCAGGCGCTTGAGGTGCTCCGTAATATTCCCGAGAAGAAAAGAAGTGTCGGCAGTACCATAATAAGGGCCCAGGCCCTCGCGGGCAAAAAGAAGTTCACCGAAGCGATTTCGCTCATAAACACACTGACTGATCAGGAGAAACAAATTCCTCCGATCGCGATGATACAAGCGGAAATGGCCGCCGAACAAAATGACGCCAGACGCGTAGCAAGCAACGTGGTCCTTGCAGCGTCCGCACAGTCCCCGGCATTGCTAAAACGTGTCCGGACACTGTTTCCATTTTTAGCAGGCAAAGAAGAGTGGAAAACCATCATAGCATGCGACCAGCCCCTCCCATTTGCCGATCCAGTTCATGCCGCCATCGCTGTTGATGCGTATTTCAAGCTGAATGACATCCCCGGCATGGCAAGAACACTGAGGCGCGCCATAACAAAATGGCCGGAAGATCCGATATTCCTTACCCACCTGCTTGCAATTGCCGTACTGAGACCGGAAGGCGAATGGAGCAACCTCTTCGCCAGGAGTCTTCTCAGAAATATCAACGAAATGGACGGCGACCGCCTGGCCGCCTGTCTCCAATATGGCTTTCAGTTGCAAAGGCCTGAGCTTGCCTGGTTGCTCTATCGTCGACTGAGCCAGATCGACCCTGGCAACCCGGCACTCTATTTTACAGCATCTCAGTTCGCCGACGTATGGTTCACCTTCAAGATGAGCCAACTAAACCTGGGTGCAACCACGCCGAAGAATATCATCGACCTCAAGCCTCTCTACAACCAGACTCGCACCGTCTGGCCATTCAACCTGCTGTGGGACAACATCCCGCTTGCCACTGAACTCACTGACGGCATCGCTTCCGAGGTCGCAGCAAAATATCTCGGGCTATGCATAGAGGAACTGAAACGTCGCGAGAAGGAAACCGGACTGAACTTGCGGTCTGAACTGTTGTTCGTAACAGCCCTGACCAGAGCAGGAAATCATTCCGAAGCCGGCAAAAGGCTGGACAAACTCGACAAGCGGTATCCCGAAAGGGAACTTGAGCTGCTCTACAACCGGCTCACCCTCTCCAACATTCAACACAACTGGGCGAGTTCCTACGAGATCTCACGACGATGCACATCATTAACGCTTTACCCCAACATCAGCACATCACTCTCCCAGATCAACGCATTGATCCAGTTGGGGCTAGGCACCCACGCCCTCGTAATTGCTGAAAGACTGCACAGCCTGTTTCCTGACTCACCTCAGGCAGCCATGGGACTCGCCGTTACTCTCGAAAGCTGTGGCTTCAACGAAGAGTCACTTTTTGTAATGGAAAGAACCCCTGAAGCAGCAGGCACTGCTGCCTGGGCCATAGCGCTCTATGTTACTGAGCGATTCTTTGAGTCCGACCGGTTCGCCGCAGCACTGGAAAAAAACGGCCTGAAGCGCTCAGACCGGCTACAACGACTGCTTCTTCCCATGGCTGAACTTTCCATCATCCCGCCCTGTCCGGAGATTGAGCCAACCAGTGACGAAATGGATAAGAAAGCTGCAGAATTGACCCTGAACCCGGGCCCGCCGGCAGACACATACCTCGGCAAACTCAAACAGCTCATTCTGAATTGGTACAAATGCCGCGGGGCAGCAGGCAGTTCTGATCCGGCAAAATGGGAGGCAATCGCAAACGACAAGACCGAGAGCGCCCTTGCTCTTCACGACCTTGCAACTCTTCTTGTCTGGAAGAAGCAGGCTGGCGAAGCCGAAAAGATTCTAGCCAGAGCCACGGCATTGCTGCCCGACTCATCGGTGTTATGGCAGTCACGAGTAGCTGCGTCAGGTGGCAAGAGAGAAGTAATTCAACAGGCGAGACTTTCGTGCCCGACAAGTTCAGAGTTATGGCTCGCCGAACTTGTGGCGAAGACAACAAATAACGGATCTGGCGACTGGGCCGTTGCCGCCGTCAGAACAGCAACAGAACAGCAACAGTACTCAATCGGTTCAATCGTAAGGGCAGGCGACTTCCTGCTGAGAGCCGGAATGACAAACGCAGCAATAATTGCGGCACGGTACTCGATCACAAAAGCTAACGGACTTCTGCCTGCGTACGTCCTGGGTTTGCGGTGCGCTCTGACAATCGGCGACAGAGACTGGGCCATTTCGTGTGCATCAGAGGGCGCGAGAAACGCTCTGGATCCAACCCCGTTCGAAATCACCCTTGTTGACCTGCAGATGCGGAAAGGGAAAGCAACATCCGATCTGTCTGGCATTCTCAAGAGGCTCCGTGAAAAATTCCCGTCCGATCCACAGTGGCCGGAGCGTTTATGCAGTTTCTACTTCCAGAACGGCAATATGCGTGCAGTATCAAGTGTGTTTGAGTCAATTATTGAAAATAAACTCACGGCCCGGACTAACGTGCCCAACCTGCTTGTCGCAGCCGAAGCAGCACGTCTCGAAGGCCACATCAAAGAAACCATCGATATTCTCACCAGGGCACTTGAACGCGCCCCCGACAACATTGACGTTCAAAACAACTTGATTTACATTCTCGCTCAGGATCCAAAGACCATCGGCAGAGCGCAGGCCCTTCTCCCGAAATTACTCGCACGCGCACAACCCTCGAGCGCTGTACTAGACACAGCTGCTGTAGTTTATCTTAAGGCTAACGATCTCGGTAAAGCTTTAGAGTTCTCAAAGAAGGCTCTGAATCTTGTGCGCCCCGAAGACTATGCTGCGGATGAGCTTCACCTCAACGCCGCTGAAATCTACTTTCTCATGGGGGATTACACCTCAGCGCGCAGTGAATTGAAGTTGTCGCACCAGGACAGCCGGCAGCCACTGATAATAGAAAACAGGCGACTGAGCCTCATGTCTGCCTTAGAGAATAAGAACCCGACCAAAACGTTCAGCCGTCAGAATCTCAAAAAACAAGAATTATGAATACTTTTGCTATAAACCGCACAAATTGCGCAATAAATACGGAGTTTTCGTACTGTCGCCGTTGCGCGAACAATGCCTGCCCAGACACGCAGCACTGCAATAAATGGCAAAATACTGGTGTAATAATAGTTGACAAAAGGGGGACCGATTCGTATAGTGGTGCAGGATTGAGTTGGGTTCTGGCCGGTTGAATGACAAGTTGCAACCTGTCTGGAGGATGGATGATGAAAAGTAGGCATAACGTACTGAAAACGGCATTGCTTGCGGTTTCTCTGCAGGCAACGATACTAGTTCATGCTTTTACCCCCGATGTAGCTTCACGTTGGAACGATGGCACGACCGAAGGATGGTCTGCCGTGAATGCCACATTGGCACCTTATCCGGTGTCCAACCCAGATACTTACCTACGCGTGTCATTCAGCGATCGCTCTCAAGGCGGCATGCCGGGAATGGCGATTGTTAAGGCTGACGCGAACACTGCCCAAGGGCGGTTTGTAGGCAACTACAAGAGTGGCGGCATAACACGCATATCATTCCAAATATTCTGCTCCAATCGTCTGCCTGAGCAAGCCAGGCTGGTCTTGCATAGTCCGTCGTCAGGCAGCTACTGGTACTACCATCTTGAAGTTACCGAGATCGGCAAGTGGGTGTGGATTGACGTGCCACTGGACTACAGCGCCGGATGGACCAGAGACACCAATCCACTTGAAGAATCATTCAATGCGGACCTCGAGGATGTGGATATGGTGGGCGTCTGGATCTTCCAGAATCAAACAGCCGCTCAGAATTACGGACTGGATAACTTTGTGCTCGCCACGCCCAGATACGACGACGATGGAGACGGAATGAGCGATATTGCTGAGATTCGTGCCGGAACCAATCCGCACGATGCGCTTTCCGTTTTCAAACTCTCAATGGCCAGCACGGGCGATGGCATTACAATCGCATGGCCGTCAAAGCCCGGTCTTTACTACAATGTGTGGAGATCCATGGATATGAAGGCAGGATGGATGCCACTGGCAACAGAATGGCCGGCTGATTCTTTCGCTGACTTTACCGTCTATCTCGATACGACAGCTACTGACAGGGGTCCTTATTTTTATCGCGTAACACCAAGGTAATATAAACATGAATACAAATACATCACTGCGCATGGGACTACGGGCTAAGGCATTGACGGTCTGTGTCGTACTTTTTATGGCTTCTTCAGTTTCACAAGCCACACCTACTATAGGGACCACGACGTGGGGGTCAGGCGGACCCGTAGGAACATGGCTCTCCTCTCCTTCAGCTCTTGACGCACCAACCTCGGGCGGGGCACCAGGAACGGGCACTGGCTATCTTCGATACACATTTCCAGGTATCAGCGAGCCGTCTATTCCACCAACAGCGACAATATACAGCCCTGACACCATTGGCTCTTACCTGACTCCCACGGTACTCGGACTGAGATTCCACTTCTCATCAACTTTACTGGTACCAAAGAGCCTCTATTTTACCACTGGCGCTCATACGTGGTATCGATCGTTCAACAACGCCGCAATTAACACTTGGGAACTATTTACTATTTCTTTTTCACAGCTTGCGGGTTCCGGTTGGGCCGCCAGCCTACCGGCGTATGATAATCAGACTGCTTTCGCCACGGACCTTCTCAATGTTACGCAATTTGGTGTAGCCATTTATAGCACGATTAGCGCCAGTCCGCAATCCTACGGCATTGATAATTGGGAATACTATGCGCCGGGAGACGCTGTTCCGGAGCCTGGAACAATTTTCATGCTTGGTGGCGTTCTGATTTCTTTCGGGCTGGCACAGAGGAAACGCCTCACTCAGCTCTATCATCAGCGCGCATAATCACCGCAAAGTCGATACAACGTATCGTCATCGAACGTATTAATGTCAAGGTCTGCTACTAGACAGAAGATTTTCAAGACACGTGCGTTCGGCTTAAGTCATTCTCTAATCATCGCACTGATTGTTCTCTGCGGCTTCATTGCGCCCGGTTGTAATACTGCCGATAACACCTCACTGAATCTGCCGATAGCAGGAAAGATCTCGGCAGAGACTGCATTGAATCTACTGACAGAGCACGAGACGAATTTGGAGCTTCTGGTTATTGATGTGCGTACGCCCGGTGAGTTCGCGCCTGAACATCTCAAGAATGCCATCAATATTGACTTCAATGCTCCTCACTTCGAAGAAACAATAGCAGGGCAGAACAAGGGAAATACCTATCTCGTATACTGCGGATCGGGATCGCGCAGCGGAGAGGCCGCCGAGCTGATGAGACAGCTCGGGTTCGCAAGGGTGTATGATCTTGAGGGCGGCCTGATTGCCATGAAGCAACTGGTTGACGCTGGCCTTTATCTTGAATCATGCGGCTGCGATTGATCCACATCAGGCACGCCGGATCCAACTCTACGCTGGCTTAGTCTTGGGCAGACCATATGGCCGGTCTCCCTCTTTCCACTTGCCACGTTGACGCATAAGCTCAATGCGCTCAAAGCGCTTAAGAGTATTTCGCTTGGCTACAATCTTGGTCGCGGATTTCAGACTGCGGTGCTGACTCATTCCTATCTCTCCAGTTAAAAAACCCCGGGGCGCACGACTCGTCGCACGAGACCTGCCATCCGGCAATGAACGGCATACTCTCTGACAGCCTCGGAAGAAAGTCAATCGCAAAGACAACATATGTATAACTCTGTTTATGTTGATGGAGGGGCGAGCTATGCGGGCCCATTTTTTGATGCAACCGCACCCGCCTGTACAGGGCTACGTCAAGAAAGTGGTCAAGCTCACTCCGCGGCTCGGCGGGACGCCTCGCCCCACATGCTGTTGGCATTTCTTCGATTGGAAGGGCAGCCTGTCCGCCTCTGGAGGAAACCCTGTGGGTGAGCCGCTTTCTTGCCGCGGCCGCACGCGCCGCACCACCCACATAGTTGCCAATGGGATTGCATACGCCTGAAGGCCAATGTATTGTAACGAAATGAAATACAGCAACGAAATCGCGGAAGGGACAATCTGACATGATTAATCTGGAGCTGACAAGGCCACTCGCAATATTCGACATTGAAGCAACAGGCCTGAATGCCAGATCCGACAGGATTGTCGAGATATGCATTGTCAAACTGATGCCAGGCGGCGAACAGCAGGTTCATACATACCGGGTTAACCCGGAGGTCCCTATACCAGCCGAAGCTACAGCCATCCACAAGATCACGAACGCCGATGTTGCAAGCTGCCTCACATTCGACCAGCTCGCGCCAAAGATCAATGAACTCTTGACGGATTGCGATCTCGGCGGATACAACGCGATCAATTTTGATATTCCCATGCTGGTCGAAGAGTTCATGCGTGCTAGAATCAGATTCAATCTGGACGGACGCCGCATTGTTGACGCCCAGCGGATCTTTCACAAAAAAGAACCGCGAGATCTGAATGCGGCGGTAACTTTCTTCTGCAAAGAAACGCTTGAGGGCGCGCATGGTGCCGAAGCCGATGCACTCGCCACATCAAAGGTTCTCAGTGCTCAACTGGCAAGATACACAGACCTCCCCCGCAGCGTTGCCGCCCTTGACGAATTCTGCAATCCCAGAGACCCCAACTGGGCCGACAGGAGCGGCAGACTGCGGTGGTCGGGTGACGAGATAGTAATCAACTTCGGGCAGAAGAAAGGTGCGGCGCTCACAACTCTGGCAAAGACAGATGCAAAGTATCTCAAGTGGATCCTGAGAGGCGATTTTCCGCGTGATACCCAGGACATTGTCCAGCGAGTTCTCGATACCGGCTCTTTGCCACCACGTTCTCAACAGCCCCTTGCGACGTATTCTTCCCAGTAACATCTGCCCGGGCAGAAGCTCAAGGTCTTTCTTTTTGGCTCAATTTCTGACAACGGCCGGGGTGGCACCCGGCCCTCCCTAATCAGAATTGCCCATATTCCGATTACGGGAGGGTCGGGTGCCACCCCGACCGATACTGAAAACGCTCAAAAGGAAAGCCCTGGACAGAAGCCCGTATTCACAGAAAAGGACTTGATTCCATCTGTCGATCAGGCGTACAAATCTACGAACGTGTTAGAAGGGTCGGCAACAAAACAAAGGAGATCAGCATGAAGGCACGGAGTATGATTGTCGCAGGCTTGATACTGGTGGCTGCAACTGTTGGACAAAGAGCAGTTGCTGATCCACACAGACTTGGCGCCGGAGTCCACTATAACGCATCAGTTACAAGTCTCGGAGACGGATTTGATTCAAGCGGATTGTCCTACCTGATTTCCTATCAGTTTGTCCCGGCCTCATTCTTCAAGCTGGAAGCTAACGTTGAGATCCTACCCTCAAGCCTGACCGGCAGCGAAACAGCTTATGTACCCCAAGTATACGCGCTGCTAGGCGGCATTATCTATGGCGGCCTGGGAATAGGTGTGGCATATTCCGACGGCGAATTCGCCAAAGATCCTATCTATAACATCAGAGCTGGTCTCGATATTCCCATCAGCAAGATCCATATCGACGTCAATGCAAATTATGGATTTACAGACTTCGACCAGCTCAGCGATCTGAATTCAGACAATATCACAATCGGGCTCCTCGCCCGTTACGAATTCTAGTACTGCAGACAAAGCTGTTAAACAAGGCGTCGCATGCCGATCAGCGTGCGACGCCTTTCTTGTTTTCCAGCAGGTTGTTTAGCAGACGAATCGTAACTCTGCCGACTTCTTCGAGACTTTTTGCGCTCAGTTTATCAATTGTATCCGCTTCTGTGTGCCAGTAGTCATTGAGCTCCGGCGCTGAGCCATATGAGAAGTCGATAATGTCCAACGCAGGCATGCCGGCGTTGAAGAATGGAACGTGATCATCCAGAACTTCACTGCGACTCTGGCTGAATTTTGAGCGCACTCCTTCCTCGTGCGCTGCGGCAAACACCGCCGAGCACAGGCCGGGCGTGCTGTTGTGCGGAATACAAATAGTCAGATCCCTGTCGCCCACCATGTCCAGAACGATCACTCCCGCAACATTACCCGAGGCCCCGCTTTCTACAAGCATTTGCGCAAGCCGCCGGCTCCCGTGCAGTCCATCATTCCTGCTGTAGGACACGTTGCATTCCTCTCCATCAAAGAACGCAAACATTATTTCCGTCTCCTGCGGTGGAACCGTCTTCAGAACCGCCGCAAGCTCGAGAAGAAGACCGGTACTTGATCCAGAATCATTAGCTCCCTGGAACTTTGCACCTATTCCGGACTTGGTATCATAGTGCGAGCCGAGGACGATTATCTTCCCGCCTGAACGCCCAATGCGACCAATCACGTTTCGGAACACTTTCCTGCCAGCGGGAGTGACCTCCTTGAACTCATCTATTTCCGCACGAATACCAAGACGCTGCAGTTCACCAAGAAGGTATCCCGCCGCTCTCCCGGCTCCGGGTGTGCCTGCATCGCGGGGCCCGACCTCCAGAAATCTTCGCACCTGTTCAATGACTGCCAGACCATTAAGCGAGGCGGGGGCAGCGCGGACTATGGAGGGCGGGGACGTTGCAATGTCCGGCGGCGATTGACGGCATGAACAAAAGAGCCCGGGAAGGCCAAGCCCAACTGCCACAACCTGCCAATAGCGTAGACCTGTCATCTCGCAATCTTGTCGGCAACGCCGAGCACTTCAAGAATCCGGTTCAGATCATCTGCAGAGAAATAATCCATCTCAAGGTGACCCTTGACTTTCTTTCCGTTGGCCAACGTACGGCATGACGTCAACCGGACCGATGTGCCGAGATGCCTTCGCACAATGTCCGTAATACTGGCGATGTGAACCGCCTGGATATCATCCCGGGATGCGCGGCGCCGCCGTGGCGCACGCTTACTCCGGGCCACAAGCACTTCCAGCTGACGTACCGACAGCCCTTCCTTGATGACCTGCTTTGCCAGGAGGACCTGTTCTTCAGGAATCTCAAGACCAAGCAGCACCTTGGCGTGGCCCGCCTGAATACGGTCCAGCCTTACAAATTCCCTAACTTCTTCAGGAAGATCCAGAAGCCTCATAATATTGGCAACAGATGCCCTGGCCTTGCCGATTCGGGTGGCAATCTGTTCCTGAGTCAATCCAAACTGTTCAGCGAACCGGCGGTACCCCTCCGCCTCCTCCATCTGATTAAGGTCCTCCCGGTGGAGGTTCTCTATGAACGCGATTTCGAATGCCTCCTGATCAGTGGCATCCATGACTCTCACCGGAATCTCAGCAACTTTTGCTTCCTTGGCCGCACGATAGCGTCTTTCGCCGGCCATCAACTCGTAAACCTCACCTTTCCTTCGTACAAGCACCGGTTCCAGTACGCCTTTCGATTTGATGGAATTTACCAGCTCTTCCATTGCCGCTGCCGCAAATTCCTTGCGCGGCTGGTACGGACTTGGAACAATCAAGGCAATAGGAATCCGTGCTATATCCGCCACCTTCTCCTCACGTGGTCCTGAATCAGCCGGCTTGTCTGTTATCAGGGCATCCAATCCGCGCCCCAGGCGATGTGTCTTGCTCATGCTGCACTCCTTCGATTTGATTCTGCGGCTGTCCAGCTGCCTTGTGAACCCGATCCTTGTTTTCCAGCATTTGCACCGCGGGGCGTAATGGCAACAGTTGCATTCACGATGCCACCATCCTCGACAACAAGGTGATGGCTGACTATGT
Source organism: bacterium (assembly GCA_037134535.1). Classification (GTDB taxonomy): domain Bacteria; phylum Verrucomicrobiota; class Kiritimatiellia; order SPBP01; family SPBP01; genus JBAXKQ01. The sequence goes on along the minus strand of JBAXMA010000019.1, from coordinate 3,518 downwards.
CGCCCGACATCCTCCCGCCGGAGCAAACCACGACAACGCCTGTTGCCCTCAGTTTTCCGTGAACCTCACCCGCGATTTCAATGCGCTTCAATGACAACTCCTTCTCCAGCTTCAGCACGGCACCGGGGGCCACGACCAGATCCGACACCAAGACAGCTTCGGGCACAAATCTGCCACCGGGGCACAGTCTGAGTTTGCCGAAGATATCAACTTTGCCCCCTTCTATTCTCCCTTCCAGGGTAACACAATTCGCCGCTATCCTGCCGCCTTCCTTGACCACGCCATCCGGCGCAATCCGCACGAGCCCTATGGTCTTGAGAGAACCGCTCCACTCGCCGCTGATGGTCAGCTCAGTTGCCTCAAGAATTGACCGACATTTCGGGCAATATGCAGTCTTCAGCTGACCGGCCAGAAAGAAGGAAAAGCCGCATTCATAGCAAACGATGTCATGCCTGTCGGGTTTTGCCGTATGCCCGACCCTGACCTTTCCCGCCGCCGGTTCATGATCCGTGCTCTTGGCCGGTGCGGCAACCTCCCTGACCTCGCCGGGAGTAGTCCTGTGTGGCTGAATTCCCTTCCCGGCCGCCAGTTGAGCGGCTCGCAGGGTCGTAAAACTATTTACAACCTCTTCCGCTTTTTTGCGACGAGCCACATTCACCTCGCAAGGACGTCGTATTCCCGGAGTCGAATTTACGAATTACCTACGGCCTAGAAACGATATGTTCTTGCCCTTCTCGCCAGCCTTATCGCCAGAGCCCTCAACGTTCTCGGCCGCTGCATCAGTCTTCTCGTGAACAGCAGCATCCGGCGACTGCGGTCTGCCGCCGGGCACGCCTGCCGGGCTCACCTCAACCTTACCAACAAAGCTCACACCATCCTCCATGGTAAGTCTCTTGGCTTTCAAATCCCCATTGATCCTGGCAGCAGCTTTCAACTAAATCCGGTCCTTTGCCACGAGATTGCCGTTGATCTGACCTTGAACGACTGCGCAATTCACCGAGATATTGCCTTTGATATTGGCACTCTTGCCGACATCAACATCGCTACTGCAGATGAGATCACCATTGAGCCGTCCATCCATTCTCAGGGCATTGGCACTCTTAAGAGTACCGGTAATCTCGACATCCTCGGTGATGACGGTCTGCTCTGTTGTTCCACGATTTTCCATATAGTCCTCCTATGCCTTACCTAATATCCGCTCAATACATACCGCCGACTCCCAACGCTGCAAGTGCACGATCATGGACACTGCCCTGGCCGCTCAAGACCTGCGGTTTCAGGCAAACCGAAAAGCAGGTTCATATTCTGAAGTGCAGATCCTGCCTGTCCCTTCATAAGATTATCGATATAAGCCACAACTCTTAACTTCCTTGTGCGCATATCTACATCAACAACCAGATTACAGTAATTGGTTCCGCGAACATGAACTGACGACACTGCTGCATCTCTCGGATAGATCCGTATAAACTTGTTCGCCTTATGAAACTCCCGGTAAGCCTCCTGCACATCTGTTTCTGAAACCCCGGCGCGCAGATCCCCATAGAGGGTCGACATAATGCCCCTGCATATCGGGAATACATGCGCCGTGAAAGTCACAGTCACCTGCTCGCCGGCCAGCAGACTCAGCTCACGCTCCACTTCACACACATGCTGATGTCCTGCCAACTTGTACGCATTCATGCACTCATATCTGGCAGGATAGTGAAATGCCGCCGATGGCTTCTTGCCAGCTCCTGAGACACCCGTCTTGCAGTCGCAAATGATACTGCCTGGTGCAACCAGGCCATTCTTTACCGCAGGAGACAGTCCAAGAATGCAACTGACTGCGAAGCAGCCGGGATTCCCTACAATCCGCCTGTCAGGATTGATATCCTTCCGGTGCAGCTCAGCCAGACCATATACGGCCTCGGGCAGCAGCGAAGGTGAAAGGTGTTCAGGACTGCGCCCTATCCGCCGCGCATATTCAGCATAGCCCTCTTGTGAATTGAATCGAAAGTCGCCGCTGTAGTCGACTACTTTCGCGCCCCCTGCCAGAACTTCCGAGGCAAGCTTCATTCCCACGCCGTCCGGAGTGGCCATGAAAGCAACATCCACTTCCTGCTGTGCTTCCGGCGAGTCTGCACCCACAATAGGCATGTCGCAAAATCCGCGAAGATGCGGATAGATCGTACTGTAAGGCACTCCAATGTCAGTAAGACCCACAAGGCACGCAATTCTGGCCGAGGGATGCCCTAGAAGCAATTCTGTTATCCCGACACCGCCATACCCGGCGGCTCCCACCACTTTCGCCCTAATCATTGGAGTTTCCCTTATGTTTTAACTTGTCAGCGATCGTCAACTTTAGCCTGCGTTACAATCCTGTCAAGATCAGCCTTCGCACTCCTCACACGGCTCAGGTATGTCAGAATACCCCTGGCTATGCCATTGGCCACCGCATCCCTGTATCGTGGATCATTGAGCTTTGACTCCTCCCTGACGTTTGACAGGAAACCGCATTCCACCAGGACCGCCGGACAATCAGTATCCCTCAGGACTTCGAAACGAGACCGTTTCACGCCGCGATCCTCTCCACCCGTGCAACTCAAAAGCCCTTTCTGAACATAGTACGAGAGAAGCATGTTGGCCTGATCATGTTTATTGCCAGTGTAAGCTCTTGGATCAATCCGGCGTGTGTTCGTCCCGGCACAACCGGGCGAGGCAATGACGAAACTCTCCAACCCCGACACCAATGGATCTGCTGCGCTATTCGCATGAATACTGACGAACACGCTGGCCCCCCATTGTCCAGCCTTCTGACACCTCTCATCAAGCGTAATGAACGTATCGGTGCTTCGAGTCAGACGGACAATAATCTGCGAATCCTGAAGTTTCTTGGCAACTCGCTTAGCCACGTCGAGTATTACTTTCTTCTCAAGAGTTCCGCGACGGCCCATGGTTCCCTGATCTTTTCCACCATGCCCCGGATCAAGCACCACTACCCGGCTTCCCTCTTTTGCGACAGCACTGTCAGGCCGAAGCAGAGGATGCACAACATATCGCAGATCCTGATCCGTCAGCATCCAGCTGTTCCCTGCCTTTGCAAGCCCGCCATTCATCCATATCATCACCCCGTTGAAAGTCATCTTCCTGGCTTCTTCTTCAAAGATCATCCTGGTGTAGGAACTGCTCAAAACAACAGTCCGGCCGCTCATGAAAGGTGGCGCAAAGCCATACGAAGCTGCGACCTTTCTGATGTCACGACTATACTGAGCCCATGCACCAAACCCCGCTGTTGCCAGCAGCACAAAGGCCGACACACTGAGCATGATCTGCCAGGTCTTCGTATTCTTGACAAAACTGTGCACGTTTTCTCCGGCAATCAACACCACAGCCACTTCCGGACTCGATTCATTGAGGCGGCATAATACATGGAACTTACGCCGGTGTCCAAGTTTGATTCGACCGGACTCAAGTTCAATCCCCGTGGGCGCATCTGCGATTTGGTGCATCTCAGGTAGTGCATTTTGGCTTTCTTGTTC
>JBAXMA010000018.1:0-19655 GCA_037134535.1 bacterium | reverse complement strand
GATGGATAAGTTAGCGAACGTGCGCCGTGGGAGTCCTTAGCTTGATAGCTATGCGCTTCGCCCCACCAAACAAGAGTGTTTTCTGCATGGCAGGGTAGCCTGTACGCCTCTGGAGGAAAGCCTCCGGCTGAGTCGCATCTAATCGCAGATGCGACTCAGCCGGGAAGAGCTTGTATTCCTGAGTGCATGAGATCACAATAGAACAGAGTCTTTGGAATATGAAACAGCGGGTAATAGTATGAATGATAAAACTTGGGATATGTTGCTGTTTTGCCCGTTATTTCGACGCTCCGTTACACTTGTTGTTTTCATTGTAGTCACGGGCATGGTGCAGGCGACCGATCTGAATATTGTCAATGATTACAGCGGGGACGCGGGTGGTCTTGATCCCGTCAACATGCCCGGCGGGTACTGGGGCAGCTACAATCTCCGACTTGGCAATGGCGCTACCGGCAAATCCATCTCAATCACCAGCGGCAACCTCTATGGTGCTAATAGCGGAGCCAGGTCACTTGAGATCAATGGCACCGGTAATAAGATTACTTTCAGTGGCCCCACGACTGTGGTGACAGTCAATTCCGCCAAGAACTGGAGCACCGGGTCATTCATGATGAACGGAACCGACAACAAGATGATCGTCAGCAACAGCGCCCAGTTCGTTGCCAATGGGTGGAACGCTTTGACGGGGACGCGCAATGAGATCAGAGTCACTGGAGCCGGTTCGGTGGCTACATTCAGTGCAGACAACAACGACGGTTTTGGTGATCCTAACCCCAATCCGGCGACTTCAACCTCGTGCAGGGTGAATGTGGTGGCCGGCGGCACGTTTTATATACGCAGCTCAGCACACACCTTCACTTCAAGCACAGCTGGCACTTATGCGATCAATGTTGACGGCGCGCTTGGACATTCCACCTTTGGTACCAGCGGTTTCTGGGATTTCAGTGCAGCTCCGCCCGGAGGGATTCTTCGTGCATTCAATGGCGGTGCACTGGAAGCCTGGGCAGGGAATGTGTCCTTTGCCGTGGAAGCAGTTGTCTGGAACAAGATTATCATTGACGGTGGTACGCTATCCTACAAGGACGCCATCGGCGTGAATATGGGCGAAAGCCTGTCCGGTGGCGGCGTGTCCCAGTTCTCGTGGCAGAGCAACAACGCCTTCCGGCTCAATAATTCCTCCGCTACCGACACGGGCCCCTACACGCTCGCCGACCCGGCATACACCGGGAACCCGAAGAACTATGCCCGGCTGGAACTGATCAATGGCACCAGTTCAGTGGCCCGGGTGATAAGCGTTTACGGAGATAGTGGCGGATCGATCCTGTTTAGCGGCACAACGGCTCTGATTGCCAATGGTGTTACGCTCTATGGTGCGGCTGTATTTACGGCTGAGGGCACCAACAATCTGACGGGAGTGATCGGTGGCATTGGTTCGCTTGTCAAACTCGGCACGGGGCACCTGACCCTGAATGAGGCCGGCACCTACACCGGTGACACCATGGTCCGGGAGGGCAGTCTCCGTATTGCGAGCCCGTGTCTTTACGACAGAGCCGACGTCTACGTGGCCACCAATTCGACTTTCGACCTTGGTTTTGTTGGTACCAATTCGATCCGCGACTTGTATCTGGATGGTGTTCGTTGTTTGTCGGGGCTATACGGCCGCGATGGCGATGGCGGCCCGGCATACTTCAGCGGCGCTGGTTTTCTGAAGATCCAACCCGGTTCTGTCGTGATTATCAGGTAGCTGGCAACGGAGACGGGACATGAGCACCAAACACCACCACTGCCCCTATACGCGCTGATGTCCATCCCCGGCCGGAAGTACTGGCAGGAACGTGACTACCAGCCGGTAAATGAAGGCGATGGTACATACCAGGCCGATGGTAAGAGCGAACTCACTCAGGGCTGGTACGTAAGCGCCAGCTGCGTAGAGCGGCTTATAGGCAATGAAGAAGACGGTACAGCGGTTGAGCAGAACACCGGCAATATACATGGTCGCCGCCAGAAAAAGTCCACGGGGCGAGGTCCGGATGTCGGAAGACAGGAGCATGAAGAACGGCGCGACTGTCAGGATGCCGAACTCAATCCAGAACATGGTTGCGGGCATGGTGCCGTCAAGCAGGTAGGTATACGTTCCCCTGATGAGCATGTCGCCGATCTTGATGGCGATGTAGATTCCGAGAAGAACCGGCAGTATCTTTCCCAGCGGCGAGAGGATATGCATCTCGGCTTTCCGGTCGAAGCTGCGGGAGGCCAGCATGGATTCGAATATAACCATAGCAAGACCGACCGCCATGGCGGACGTGAGGAAGAAGATGGGCGAGAGTTGCGATGCGTACAGGGGATGCATCTTATATGGGGCAATGAGCATGAGAGTGCCGAGCGAGGACTGGTGGAGGCAGGATAGCGTTATGCCGGCCAGAACAAAAATAAACATCACTTTTCCAAGGACGTGGTTCAGAAATCTGAGCAGCAGATCGATGCCATCGTTGATACGGCTGAGTTTTCCCGGCAGGTTCACCCGGCCAATGAACCGCTCGCATACTACGGGTATGAATTCGATATAGAGCACGGTCAGGTAGCACATCACACAAATACCGACCTCGAAGAGCACGGAATTTCCCTGCCACATGGAAGGCAGCATGGGGTGCCATACGTTGTACCACCGTCCGAGATCAAACAGCAGACCTATGGCGACGAAGGTGTAGCCTAGTACAGCAGTGAGCAGTGCCGGACGTATTAGTGCGTGAAAATGCTCACGCTGGAAAACATAGACGAGCGCACTGCTGGTGAAGCCGCCCGCAGCCAGTGCGACCCCGGTGGCAACGTCGACACCGATCCAGAGCCCCATCGGATACTGGTTGCTGAGATTTGTTGCAGCGCCGAGGCCGAAGAGCATGCGGTAAAGTCCAACTCCAAGGCCGGTAAGCATCAGAGCTGTCAGTATCTTTGTGCCGGTAGTGAAAAATCGTTTGTCCACAGGAGCGGCATGTTCGGAATGACTCATTTGCCGGCCACCACTTCCTGGCGTGTCTTACCGCGCGCCGACAGATACCACCAGATACCACCAAGTGCCGCGAAGACTCCTAGCGGCGGCAGGAACCATTTGAATATCGCGTGTTGAATGGGCTCAGTGTAGCCGGGTGTCGGGTGATATCCGAACTTCGGCAGGTCAATTTCCTGGAACGGGATGCTGGAAAGATACATCCAGGCAGTGCCACCAAGTTCATTTTCTCCGTAGATATGTGGAATGTAACGGCCAGAGTGCTCGCGTATCCGTCGTTTTGCAATATCAAGGAGTTTAGAGCGTTTTCCGAAGGTCATGACCTCCATCGGGCACGCCTGGACGCAGGCTGCAGGCTGCCCCTTGCTGAGACGCGTCTGATGGCAGAAATGACATTTGCGCACCTGCGGTGTGAAGGCGTTACTGTATTCGTACCCTGGCACCTGGAACGGGCAGGCCACCATGCAATAGCGGCAGCCGATACATTTCCATGGATCATAAAGAATTGCTCCCGTGGCGTCGCGTGTCAGTGCGCCTACGATGCAGGCTGATACACAGGCTGCGTTCCGGCAGTGCATGCACTGGAACTTGGAGTGTACCGTTTTGGCCGGATCCTTTGAACTGCAGTAGCGGTTAACGACGGTGTAGGCTGAATCATCCATGCGCCTTCGCTGTTCAAGTACTTTCTGATCCTGAAAGAATTCAGCGCTCTTGCTAGGGAGTTCGGTGTTGATTTCGTTGCAGGCCTTTTCGCATCGCCGGCAGCCGACACAGCGGGTAGTGTCCACAAGCACGCCGTACTGATCAGTGGCATCTTCCTGGACCTTGCCATCGCGTCGTGCTGCAAGAACCGTGGAGGCATTTCCGCATACGGCGAGGCCGGTGAGTACACCAGCCTGCTTTAGAAAAGTTCGTCTGCTGCCTGTCATGACCGCTTCTTTTCTTTGTGACAGCCCGTGCATGCCTGAGGCATCTGTTTTTCAGGGTGCCCCATCTTCTGGTGACAACCAAGGCATGCCTGGTGATAGGCGCCCAGAAGAGTGGGAGTGTTGCCGGACGGTATGTTCTGCGTGGTATGGCAGGCATTGCAGGCTGGCCCGTTCTTCTGTTTTTCCACTGATCCCAGGTGATGACAGCCGGAGCAGATTGTTGTCTCTTCCATGTGAAAGAAGCTCGCCAGCTTGCTCTTGTTTGAAATCTCAGTCAACTTTTGTGCAATGACCTTGTGCTTGACCTTGGTCGGCTCATATTCCTTCTCAAGTATTGCGATTGAGAATTCATCAGTCAGGTTCGTAGGGAAGAGTGTAGCTGGATCCGGCAGCTTACTGATGCGGTCCAGACTTTCCAGCTTGCCTGAGTGACAGGCATCACAGTCAGTTGCTGCAAGACCGCCCTGTCTGAGGCTGTGGCAGCCGGCGCAATCGGGTTTGGCCTGTTCCAGGGCATGGCATCCCACGCAGCTCCACTTCGATCCGGTTTTGTGATAGGCCTCGGCGAGAGTAATGAACTTGCCTTCCCTGGCGCCCTTGAGGGTATGGCACTTAACGCACGCCTCGAGCGTGTCATGGTGGCAGTCGTCGCAGGAACGGCTCGCCGCGATGTGCGATTTGTGGTCGAACGGCACGGACGGCAGACTGGCCTTCTCGGCGTTAATCAGGATCCGTTCCTTTTTGTCGTAGTCCGGTGGCGTGATCTTCGCCAGTTCTTCAACAGGGCGCAACCTGTCGACATGGCAGTCCCTGCAATCCACAGGTCCGTGAGTCTTCTTCTCTGCGGTCCGTTCCAGATGGCAGTTGATACAGCGCAGGTGAACTTCTTCCTTCTTCTTCAGGCTTCGGCCGGGCTCTTCCTCTATGAGCCAGTCCTGGCTGGTTGGAGTCTTCTCTTCCGTTTTCAGCTTCGCCGCGAATGCTGGTGAAATGTAGTGGCAGAGCTCGCATTTTTTTGCCAGCGCCTGCAAATGCTTGTCGTGGATGGAATAGTCGTAGACAATTTCTGGCATTTCCTGTTCGAGCCGTTGACGCGCCACCACGTGGAAAGTCTTCCAGTCCAGCTCTGGCGTGTTTTTTGCGGGCTTGGCCGGCTGTAAGTGACAAGCGGTGCATTTCTGGTGGTAGGGATCAAGCAGCTTTCCGTCGTCGGCTGGCACGATCGGGAGATATTCCTTCACGCGGGCGGCTTTCTTGTCGGAATGGCATTCACCGCATGTTACCGGCCCGGCAGCCTTCTTGGCATCTAATCTCCGGGCATGGCATGTGATGCAGGCTTCGTGATAGGACACCATCAGGGCCTTGCGGCTGCTTTCGCTCCTGATTTTTGGAAAAGTGAATTCAATCTGACTGCCCTTCTTCGGGTGACAGGTCTCGCAGCCTTCTGCCCTCATGGCCACCGCGTGCTTGTCGTGCCAAAACAGAACAGGTGCGCGAGTGAGAGGCCCAAACAGGGGAGAGATGGAGACAAACATGGGGCGTTCAACTGTTGTGTTGGTCGGAACCGGCACTGCCGTGGAAGGATTATCCCCTGGCGCCACGCTGGCCTCGGGGGACGGTGATACATCCTGCCCTGAACAGAGCGCGGCGCAGCACACTATGCCCGAAGCCAGTAACGAGAATACATTTCTGCTTTTCATGCCTGCCGTCCTTCTTTGTGCCGCAATCATACCTGTGGTCTTGGGAGCAATTTCGCCCGTTCAGCGATCTCGGGGACCCTGTGCTCCCACTCGATGCACATGAGATGGACTCCGGAAACGCCTTTCATTGTCTTGAACTCTTCAATCTGCTCACAGGCTATTTGTATTCCCTCGTTGGCCTGCTGTTTCTTGTCCACACCTTCAAGACGCTTAATGATCGCATCCGGCACATCGATCCCGGGGACATTCTTCTTCATGTGTTTGGCCATGCCGAGGGACTTCATCGGGGTTACGCCAGCAAGCAGATAGGCTTTTTCGGTCAGGCCCATGTCGTTGGCCTGCTTCATGAACTCGCGGAACCGCTCCATGTTGTAAATGCACTGTGTCTGAAAGAAGTCCGCACCGGCTTCGATCTTCTTTGCCATGCGGAGTGCCCGGAACTCAAACGGTTCAGCGAACGGATTGAGGGCAGCACCTATGAACATCTCCGGCTTGACGGCGATTGCCTCGCCGCTCAGGAACTTGCCTTCATCGCGCATCTGCCGGACTGTGCCGATGAGCTGGATCGAGTCGATATCGAAAACCCGCTTGGACTTGGGGTGATCGCCGAACATCGGATGGTCGCCCGACAGGCAGATGATGTTGCGGATTCCCAGCGCGTAGGCACCGAGGATGTCGGACTGCATGGCTATGCGGTTACGGTCACGGCACACCATCTGATAATTCGGCTCAAGCCCTTCCTGTATGGCCAGCACAGATCCAGCCCAGCTTGCCATGCGGACCATGGCGGTCTGATTGTCTGTCACATTGACTGAGTCGACCATTCCCCTGAGGTGCTTGGCCTTTTCCTTGATGACATTGACATCTGCCCCGCGCGGGGGGCCGAGTTCGCCGGTCACTGCGAAATTCTTACCGGTCAATATCTGTTCCAGTTTGCTTCCTGATTTCATGTGTTACTTCCTGATTTCGATTATTAAAACATCGCCATCCAGGCCACTATTCGCTCTTCACATACCGCGCCTTGTATGGCTCAAGGATGATGCGACCCTGGATCTGGTCGCGCCACTGCCTGGGTGCGTGTATTGTGCGGATGCTTTCAAGCCGATTCTGCCCCTTGAGACGTTTGTAGATGGCGACCCAGGCGCAGGGGATGTCTTTGGACACCTCGCAACTTTCGCCCTGTGGTCCACCGCAGGGTCCGTTGAACAGGCCCTTGGCGCACATTGAAACCGGACAAATGCCGCCTGTGAATCCCAGCACGCAGTCGCCGCAGCACTTGCAGCGTTCCTCGTACCATCCGATATCCTTGTTGACTCCGACGAAGGTGGAATTAACAGCCGGGAAGACCGGCGTTTCGGGATAGCGCTCAGCCAGAAATTGAACGCCGGCGCCGCAGGCCATCGACAGTATGGCGTCATACTTTCTCGATTTGACCAGGCGGTCGAATTCAGTGATGAACTGAACTTCGCACTGCCGTTCCACTGTGAATCCGTCAATTTCAAACGGCACATGATCGGCCTGGAAAGAGAGAGTGAGCTTGGTGTTGAGGGTGTCCACCTCCTTCTGGCCGCCGGCAAGGCATACAGAAGTACATCCGCCGCATCCTGTGTTCAGGATCTTCTTGTAGCCCTTGACCAGTTCCTTGATTTCTTCCAGAGGCTTTATTTCTGCGATAACCATAGTCTATCTCCCATCCTGATGATTGCCAAAATATCCGGAATTCAGGAACTCATGAGAGGCACGTGACTCAGCCATCTCGCTAGTTCCAAATTCAATTGCCCGTCGCATCGATCTCTTTGCATTCCGCCTCGGGAGATCCACTGGTATGCGGAAATACGCCGTAGATGCCCTGACTCCGCAGAATGCTGCGGGCAAAGGCTATCATGTTCGGTATATCAATCCCGAACGGGCAGTAGCAACGGCCGCACAGTACACAATTGCTCCACAAAAGCTGCTGCATTTGTTCCAGTTCCTCACGGCTTACCCGTCCACGCTTGCGGTAAAGCCGCCCCAATGTATTGATCACTTTATAGGACGGCATGTACTGCGGATCGTTGTTTTTCTCTCTGTAGAGGAGACAGCTTTCCGCGCACAGAGAGCATGCCGCACAGGCATCAAGACAAGCGCGCATCCTGCCCTTTTTCTGGTCCAGGATTTCCACGATCGTGTCAGAATCGACTTTTGCTTTTGCGCATTCAGTCATGTTAAGTGTTCCAGGTCCTGCTTCCACGTCCCAGACAGTATTCTCCGGCTATGTGCAGCCGGGAGAAGAAGAAGAAAACCATATGTCCGATCTTTGTAAAGGGCAGGGCAATGAGCAGGATGTCACCCGTCAGAATATGAAGTGTCAGTACTGACTTGTAGTGAAACAGCTGGTGATAGGCGAGAAATCCGGTCAGGAATGGCATCAGCGTGAGAAAAAGCACACCATAGTCATATGCTGATGAGATAGCTGCAACCTTCGGTACTGCAATGCGGCGTATCAGAAAGAAGAAGGCCCCGGCCAGTACAAAAATAGTCATCAGGTCTGCCAGACCGTCAGGGATAGCAGGCAGCCTGATTCCGATTGCACTGGAAAGCATTACGTTGTGGGCCAGCAGAAGCAGGGGAGAAGCGAAGAGGCACACATGGAAGACCGTGGACACGGCAACCATGACCGGATGTTGCCCGATTACGCTGTTCTGAAAGCGGGCTATCCGGTCCAGTTTACGCTCTTCCGCCGATATCGCCGGCGCAGGCTTATCCTTTGGTGAAATCGTGACAGGGCAGAGTACGATCTCCTTCTTCTGTGTCAGCCTGAGCAGTTTGACTGACCTGTAGATCAATCCGGCAATACAGATGATTGCAGATGCCCAGAACAACGGTCCACGGACAAAATCATACATGAACAAACCCCTTCGACGCAAACGCTAGAATAAGCCTTTCACTGCGCCGGTTTTGACGTCGACATCAATGTTTCTGAACGCCGCATTGGAGGCGGTTCCGGGCATTAACTTGATGGCCCCGGCAACCGGAACGACGAACCCTGCACCCTTGTAAACCAGAACATCCCTGATCGGAAGTGTCCAACCGCGAGGACGACCTTTCAGATCAGGATTGTGAGAGAGACTCAAGTGCGTTTTGACCATGCAGGTTCCGAGACGCCGGATATCCGGATCGGCTTCCATCTTCTTGATTTTGGCCAGAGCCTCATCGGTGTAGGTGACGCCGTCGGCGCCGTAGACTTCTTTGGCGATCAGTTCGATGCGTTTGCGGAGAGGCGTTTCCAGTTCGTAGAGGAACTTGAACTTGTTCTTTTCTTTGCAGGCGCTGACCACTGCTTCGGCCAGTTCGATGGCGCCGGCTCCACCCTTCAGCCAGTGCTCCGACAACGCGCAAAGTGCACCATTAGCCTCGGAGACGCGCCGTATCAGGGCTATTTCAGCCTTTGTATCCTTGTGGAAACTATTGATGCAAACGACCGGTCGCACTCCGCTCTTTTTGACGGTTTCGATGTGCGCTATGAGATTGGAGCAACCTGCCTCAAGGAGTCCCAGGTTCTCCTTCTCATAGACCTCATCAAGCGCGATCCCCGGTTTCACGGTCGGTCCGCCGCCGTGCATCTTCAATGCCCGGACGGTGGCCACAATCACGACAGCATTCGGCTTGAGTCCCGAGAAACGACACTTCAGATTCCAGAACTTTTCGAAGCCGATATCGGCGCCGAAACCGCTCTCCGTGATAACGTAGTCGCTCAGTCTGGTACCCAGGAAGTCAGAAATGATTGAATTCTGGCCTATTGCTATGTTCGCAAACGGCCCGGCATGGACCAGAACCGGCTGACCTTCGATTGTCTGGAGAAGGTTAGGATTCAGTGCCTTTACCATCCATGCAGTCATGGCGCCATCAACCTCGAGATCGCGGGTCGTGACCTCCTTGCCAGACTTACTGTAGGCCACGACAATGCGGGCGATCCGTTCCCTGAAGTCTTTCAGGTCCTTCGCGACGGCAAGAATGGCCATCACTTCGCTTGAGACGGTAATCTGGAAGCCGGAGTCCATTTCGAACCCGTCCATCTTACTGCCCTTGCCAATTGTAATATTTCTCAATGCTTGCGCACAGAAATCGATCACCCACTTCATCTGAACGCGGGCAGGATCGATGTCGAGCCGCTTCAATTTGCTCCCGGCCAGTCGAGCATCGTCATAGTTCGCTTCATGCTGCATCCGGGAAGTGAGGGCGACCATTGCAAGGTTGTGGGCATTAGTGATGGCATCGATATCACCCGTGAGACCGAGTGAAAACTCGGTCAGCGGCAGGCACTGGGCAAGACCGCCGCCTGCGGCTGAGCCCTTGACATTGAAAGTCGGCCCGCCGCTGGGCTGGCGAATTGCACCGACTACGCTCTTGCCAATCTTTGCAAGACCCTGCACCAGTCCGATCGTGGTGGTGGTTTTACCTTCACCAAGAGGCGTTGGTGTAATCGCGGTTACATCGACATAATTGCCCTGGGGCCTCCCTTTCAGGCGCGCCATTGCCTTTACAAAGTCAATCTTTCCTACGCGGCCCATTGGGATCAGTTCGTCGTCCAGCAAACCCAGCTCGCGACCAACTGTCATAAATGGTTTCATGTTTGCCTGCGCTGCCTCTGCAATCTCCCAGTCCTTCATGCGTGTTGGATCGAGCTTCACCTTGCCCCTGACAGTACTTTTCACGGCGATGGAACGCGGATTCTTCTGCTTCATATGCGATCCTTTCATGGCTCAAGTTGATGCTGGACGACTTCTCACCTGTTCTGATACTTTGACGGGCGTGATTTATATATCTACCACTATGTGGCATGCAACATAATAAAGTAAGTCCTCCTGAGGCATACGAAATCGCTGAGTCTCAGGAGCTAGTTTCAAGTGTAGTAAGACAGTCATGAGAAGACAAGCAGGATTATGAATAGCTCTGGCAAGGAACGACAACGCAAGACGCCCGCAAAGCGCGGCAAAGCCGTGAACTCAAAGGATCAGGGCAGAGCTGCCACAGTCAAGAAGATCCGTGGCATTCTGGACCGGACGCAGGCCGAACTGGCCTCCGCGCTGGGAGTCTCGGAGAAGGCGGTTCAGAGCTATGAGCAGGGATGGCGGGATGTGCCTGTCAGGGTGATGATTCAATTGTTTGTCCTGCTGGCACTGTATCGTAAACAGACAATGGACGATGTGCCCTGCTGGGAGATACGTAAGTGTCTGCCTGTAAATCGCGAAACCTGCGCAAGCTTTACTGTTGCTCGCGGGCAGTTCTGCTGGCTTGTAGGTTCCGAGAATTGCCGCCCTCCTCTTACAGAAGGACCTGTTCCCATATTGCCATGCATGGCCTGTCCTGTGGTTCAGCGGCTTTTGCAGGGTTGGCGTCCTGTGATGGACATAGCCCGGAAGACGATGGCGCCATCGGGGCCAACGCTGTCCAAGTGAGACCGGCAACCGGGCTCCACTGCATTTATCGATCTAATTTGTTCCGGAAACGGCTCTCAGCGTTTCTGCCACGCAGTGGCATGGTTCTTCTTTTGATCGTTTTCTGTCTCGGTCGGGGCAACGTCAGGCAAAACGAGTGCTGTATGCGGTCTAAGGGTTTTTGCAGCAGAAAATAGGGTTTTGCCCCATGTGTACCAGTCACGTAGAAGTGATACATTCGACGGGAAGCGCAGGGTGTGAGCAGACAACTTATAGTTATTAGCAGGGACAATGAGTCATTCGTAGATCTCATTTGGAGCCTATACGAAGATCGGCTGGTAATTCAATGAACCGGTATTCTGTTATACCTGATACTCACGTAACAACGGCGCGCAATGTCGGATTCCCGGGTATTGCCTTCGCGTTGGCGTTGGGGCTATGTCTGACCGGTTGCGCATCTTCTTCTGAAAACGCGCTGCGCGGCCAGTACCGAGAGACAGGCAATACTATTTATGGGAGACCGGGCGCCACGAATGAACTGTCACGGTTGGACGGCAATTCCACACTTGAGGACTATCTCAGGTATGCCTTTGCGAACAGCCTCGTGATGCGGGCAGCATATGAGCGCTGGGAGGCGGCGATAGAACGGATTCCTCAGGCTCGCGCCCTTGATAATCCTGCGCTTTCGTTCGAATACTTTATTGAGCAGAGAGATCTTCGATATCAGGTGAGTCTGTCGCAGATGTTGCCCGGATTCGGGAAACTGGGACTTCGTGACAGGAGAGCTGCAGCCGAGGCTGAGGCCGCCTCGCATGAGTTCGAGGCCCGGCGGGTAATGGTTTACGATCGCGTGGTAAAGGCGTTTTATGAGTATCATTACCTGTCGCGTGCAATTGGAGTGGCAGATGAGAATCTGCAATTGCTCTCGAATCTGGAAGAAGTGGTAGCCACACGTTACAAGACCGGCTCGGCGGCTTTTTCCGAGCTCATCAAAGTTCAATTGGAGAAAGACAGGCTTGCCAATGAGCTCGTGACGATGCGGGACGAGCGTGGCTCGAAATCGGCGACCCTGGCAGCGCTTCTTAATCTTGCCGGACGTGATGTGCTTGCGTGGCCTAAAGTGATTCCATCCGGAGCAACGGCGATTGATGAGGCAGTTCTTGCTGGCATGATTGAGGATTTGAATCCGGAATTGAAGGCCGCGGTTTCTATGATCGCTGCTGAAGAATTCAAGGAAAAACTGGCGCAAAGGAGTTTTCTGCCCGACTTCACGATCGGTGCCAACTGGATGGTCATGCCGGGGATTGATGGCAAAGGAGACGAGTCTGATGCCAGTTTGATGGCGGGCATCACCTTGCCGATCTGGTGGGACCGGTACCGTGCAGAGATCCGGGAAGCCCGTGCAATGGCAAGAGCGGCGACCAGTGAGCGGGACGACAGGCGGAATATGCTCAAGGCGGACCTGCGCATGGCGATCTTCAAATTCCGTGACGCCGAAAGAAGGATCGCACTGTTTGCAACCTCTCTGATTCCGAAAGCCACACAGGCACTGGAGGTGGCAAAGCAGGAATTTTCATCCGGTAAAACGGACTTCATGACTCTTGTGGATGCCCAGCGCGCATTGCTTGAGTTCAAGCTGCTGTCCGAACGCGCGGTGGTAGATCGTGAGATTGCGAACGCGGAGATCGGGTGTTGTATAGGAAAGTATGGTGACGGGCTTGGGGCGCATGGCGAGTTGCCCATCGGGAAGAAATGATTGTAACAGAGTTAGTTACTGAAAGGAGCATGTCATGATTAGTCGAGCGTTAAAAGGGGTTGTTTTGTTTTCAACGATGAGTTTGCTGGTTGCGGCATCGGTGAAGGCTCAGTGCTGCGCCGATGGGGCGGCATGCGTTCCCACGAACGCACCGAAGACTGCCTCCGTGCCGGAGAAAGCAATCAAGGCGCAGACGACATGTCCGGTTATGGGTGGGGCCATTGATAAGGCCTCATTCGTGGATTACGAAGGTAAGCGTATTTATATGTGCTGCAAGGGTTGCACAGGGGCATTGAAGAAGGATCCGGCGAAGTACATTAAGATACTGGAAGACGCGGGAGTGACGCTGGATGCAACTCCAAAGGCAGCGAAGGAATAGCGGAAGCCCGTTTGATTGGGAACCGGTAGTGCGAAACCTGTGGATATAAAGCTAAGGCAAAATGCAATCGAGCATCGAACATTCAATCCGTCAGATGACGGAAACGTCCGACGTAGAACTACCTCTTCTTCGTTCGACGTTCGAAGTTGGACGTTGAATGTTGAATGTTCGCTACACCTTAGCTTGATAGCTATAGGGCGAAGCCTCCGGCTGAGCCTGGAAATGTGAGGACCATGTGCAGCGTCATATGAGAACATCGTTCTTGTTTAGAACATTTCATAGGATGTTCTTGAACCGGCTCGGCGGGGACGCCTTGCCCTACCTTTGCAAGTCATTTGTTTTGCAGGATATTGGATTTGAATGCTCTTTCGGAGGTGATTGAGAATGAAGAAATGCATGTTCGTGCTGGCATCCTTGCTGATTATTGGGGCCGGCACAATGTTTCTGCAGGCAGGATGCAGCCGGAATGATTCCAGTCATATCGGTGCCAAACTTGCTAAATTCATCTGCCCTATGCACCCGGCCATTGTCTCAGACCGTCCCGGTGACTGTTCGATCTGCGGCATGAAACTGGTTCCGGTGAAGGACAAGGAAGAGACGGCCCGACAAGGCGAGGCAAAGCCGGCGGCGAATGCTGCGAAATTCATCTGCCCTATGCACCCTGAGATCATCTCTGATAAAGAGAGCGATTGCCCTATATGCGGAATGAAACTTGTGCCGGTCAAGAAAAGCGAAGGCGCGGCAGGCGGGAAGTCGGGTGTTTCGGGTCTAGCCACAGTGTCGATTCCGGATGATGCCCGCCGGCGGATGGGGCTGACTCTTGGCGTTGTTGAAAAGAGGGATCTTGCGCGCAGTATCAGGACTTCGGCGCGGCTTGTTGCGGACGAGACGAGGCTTTTCAGGGTAACGACGAAAGCCGAAGGTTGGGTGGATAAGTTGCATGTCTCGGTAAGCGGCCAGACTGTGAAGAAGGGTGATCCTTTACTGAATCTCTACAGCCCGCAGCTGGTTTCGGCCCAGCAGGAGTATCTGAGCGTGGTACAGGCTGCCGGTAAACTCGCGGCCGCTGGCGGCGGAACCCCGGAGACCTCTGAAAACGCGAAGACGATGATGGATTCGGCCAGGCAGCGTCTCCAGTTGTGGGACATCAGCGATGAACAGATTGCCCGCATCGAAAAGACGCGACAAGTGGAGAAGATGCTTACCTTGTATGCTCCGGCTGGCGGAGTTGTGATTGAGAAGGGGGTTATGGCCGGCCAGAAGATTATGCCCGGTGACTCACTGATGGTTGTGGCTGATCTCTCGGTAGTGTGGGGAGAAGCCGACATTTATGAATCCGATCTGCCGTTTGTGCAGGTGGGCATGCCCATGGAGATCACTCTCCCTTACTGGCCCGATAAAATCTTCAGTGGTAAGGTGAGCTTTATTTCACCGTCCCTCGACAGGGAGACGCGGTCACTCAGGATCCGACTGGATATTCCGAATCAGGAGTTACTGCTGAAACTTGAGATGTACGCCGATGCCAGGCTCAACTTTCCTCTGGGATCAAGATTGGTGGCTCCGGAAAGCGCCATAATGAGGACCGGCGAGCGGAGTTATGCTTTCCGTGACATCGGCGAAGGGCGATTGGAGCCAGTAGAGGTAAAACTTGGCGTGCACAATGCTGGCTACTTCGAGATCCGTGCCGGTCTGAAAGAGGGCGATCGTGTCGTGACTGCCGCTAATTTCCTTGTCGATTCCGAGTCATCCATGCGCGCCGCGCTTGAGGCCATTTCTAAATGATAAGAAGAGTCATCGAATTCAGTGCAAACAATCGTTGGCTTGTGATCATGCTGGTCGCGGCAGCTGTAGCTTGCTCAGTCTATACGATGAGGAGTATTCCGCTCGATGCGATCCCGGACTTGAGCGATACGCAGGTTATCGTTTACACAAAGTGGGATCGCAGTCCTGACATTCTCGAGGCCCAGGTAACCTATCCCATCACCACGGCGCTTCTCGGCATGCCCAAGGTTAAAGCCATACGTGGTTTGAGCGACTTCGGATTTTCGTTCATCTATGTCATATTTCAGGATGGGACGGACATTTACTGGGCAAGGAGCCGCGTTGTCGAATACCTGTCGAAGATTCAAGGCACGTTGCCGCCTGGGGTCAGGCCGGAACTGGGACCGGACGCTACCGGCGTTGGTTGGGTGTTTCAGTACGCACTGGTGGATAAGTCAGGGAAGCATAATCTGGCCGAACTGCGCAGTTTTCAGGATTGGACACTTCGTTATGCATTGCAGAGCGTGCCGGGGGTATCGGAAGTGGCCGGCGTAGGAGGTTTCCAGAAACAGTATCAGGTTACGATCGATCCAAACCGGCTTAAATCCTACGGGCTTTCTCTTATGGAGATTGCCGGAGCCATCCGGCGCAACAATAGCGAGATTGGTGGGCGGCTAATCGAGTGGAGCGGGCGTGAATACATGGTGCGCGGGCGGGGCTACGTGAGATCCGTTGAGGACCTTGACAAGGTCGTAGTCAAGGCGACTGCGCAGGGCACGCCTATCCTGCTGAAGGACGTTGCCAACGTCGAACTGGGGCCCCAGATCCGACGGGGTCTCGCTGACCTTAACGGAAACGGCGATGCGGTGGGCGGTATCGTTGTCATGAGGCATGGCGAAAATGCCATGAGTGTCATCGATCGTGTGAAAGCCAAGATCCAGGATCTCAAGCCGTCTATGCCAGAGGGTGTTGAGATTATGACCACCTATGACCGGTCTGATCTGATCCGGAAGTCTATTGACAATCTGAAAGAAGAATTGCTGATGGAAGTGCTGATCGTCAGCGTGGTGATACTGTTCTTTCTATGGCACATCCCGTCTGCCATCGTGCCCATTGTTACTATTCCGATCTCTGTCTGTCTGGCGTTTATACCCATGTACTACATGGGTATGACTTCGAATATTATGAGCCTTGCTGGGATAGCCATCTCAATAGGGGTATTGGTGGATGGCGCGATAGTTGAAGTCGAAAATGCCTACAGAAAACTGGAGATCTGGCAGGAGAAAGGCCGCATAGGGGATTTCCATAAGATTCGACTTGAAGCACTCATGGAGGTGGCGCCTTCAGTGTTCTTCTCACTGTTGGTGATTGCAGTGGCATTCCTTCCTATCTTCACTCTGACTGAGCAGGACGGACGGATGTTCAAGCCGCTGGCTTATACCAAGACCATTGCAATTGCGCTTGCAGCCCTGCTGGCTATCACCCTTGACCCGGCGGTCCGCATGCTTTTTACCCGCATGGAACCATTCAAGTTCCGGCCTCGCTGGTTGTCGTCTCTCGCGAGCGGATTTGCCGTCGGCAGGTATTATCCGGAGGAAAGGCATCCGGTCAGTCGCGTATTGTTCTGGCTTTATGAAACACCATGCCGGTTTGTGCTCAGGCATCCGAAGGGGGTTATCGCTACTTCGCTTGTGCTTGTGCTTCTGTCACTGCCGGTTCTGTTCGGTTGGGGGGCAATTGTGACATTTCCAGCGCGCCTTCCTGTATGGGCGGCGACTCTTGTTACGACAAACACCAGCGTGAAGAATGCGGACGAGGCGCTCGGTTCTGCCAGTGCCGGAATCAGTAAGGCAATGTCATTTTATCCAAGACTCGGATGGGAGGATATGCCGCCGCTGAATGAAGGCGTGATCCTTTACATGCCAACGACTATGCCGGGGATTTCTGTAACGGAGGCCCAGCGCTTGTTGGAGACGCAGGATCGTATTCTCAAGTCTTTCCCCGAGGTGGTTTCCGTATTTGGAAAGGCGAGCAGGGCTGATACATCCACTGATCCGGCGCCACTATCCATGATGGAGACTACCGTGGTGTTGAAGCCTGAGTCCGAATGGCGGCACAAGGAGCGGTGGTACTCAAAGTGGGCGCCTGCGCCACTGGCATCGATGCTGGGGCATATCTGGCCGTCTCACATGTCGTGGGATGACTTGATCAACGAGATGGATGGGGCCATGCAGATTCCAGGCTGCATTAATGCCTGGA
Source organism: bacterium (assembly GCA_037134535.1). Lineage (GTDB taxonomy): Bacteria > Verrucomicrobiota > Kiritimatiellia > SPBP01 > SPBP01 > JBAXKQ01. The sequence continues at coordinate 2,450 of JBAXMA010000018.1, read as the reverse complement.
CCATGCCCATCAAAGGCCGCATCGACATGCTTTCCACAGGCATACGCACACCCATAGGTATCAAGATTCTCGGTGCTGATCTGGCAGAAATCGAGAAATTGGGCGAGCAGGTGGAACGTACGCTCAGGGAACACGTTCACGGCACCCGCAGTGCCTATGCGGAACGTGCGGCTGGTGGATTCTTTGTGGATTTTGTGCCAAAGCGTGACGCGCTTGCCCGTTATGGACTGACCATTGATGACTTGCAGACGGTTATCATGACGGCGATTGGCGGCGAGAACATCTCCACAACAATTGAAGGACGTGAGCGGTATTCCATCAATCTACGTTATCCGCGGGATTTGCGGGCTGATATGGAAGAATTGGAGCGAGTGCTTGTGACGACCGGGAATGGTGTCCAGGTGCCGATTGCAGAAGTAGCAGACATACAACTGGTGAACGGTCCTGCGATGATCCGTGACGAGAACGGCATGCTCGCCGGTTACGTTTATGTGACGGTTGCCGACAGGGATATTGGCGGCTATGTTGACGAGGCGAGGCAGGCTGTAGCGAGGGATGTGAAGCTGCCCCAGGGCTATTCGCTGGTTTGGAGCGGCCGGTATGAGAGTATGATTCGCGGATTCGAGCGGATGAAGATCGTCATTCCGGTTACGATCCTGCTGATCTTCCTGTTGTTGTACTGGAATACCAAATCAACGTTCAAGTCCATGGTCGTCATGCTCGCGGTGCCATTTTCAATGGTGGGTGCTATCTGGCTTCTCTACGTGCTGGACTACAATGTTTCGATCGGCGTGTGGGTTGGCATGATCGCCTTAATGGGTTTGGATGCAGAGACTGGCGTCTTTATGCTGCTCTTCCTGGATTTGTCTTATGAAGAGGCAAAGAGGGAAGGGCGGCTTGTGAGTCTGGCAGATCTGCACGAGGCAATCATTCACGGGGCAGTGAAGCGGATCAGGCCTAAGTTGATGACGGTGGCAGCGGCATCCATGGGCTTGATGCCTATCATGTGGTCGATGGGAACCGGCGCCGATGTCATGAAGCGTGTTGCGGCCCCGATGGTAGGGGGTTTGTTCACGTCCTTCATCATGGAATTGCTGGTCTATCCTGCAGTATATCTGCTGTGGAAAAAGAGGACTGATCTTAGGCCAGTGGGTTGAACGGCGACATCATATGACAGAGAGGTGTGCATGTTCTTTTCTTTTGACCGTTTTCTGTCTCGGTCGGGGTGGCACCCGACCCTCCCGTTCGGAATATAGGTAATTCTGATTTGGGAGGGCCGGCGGCCAAGCCGGCCGCTGCCAGAAATGGAGCCAAAAGAAAAACGGTAGTGGGTAGTGGGTCTGTGCAGGTGCAAACAGTTGCGTAGTGTTGGTTAGAGCGGTTAGTATTGAGAAATGGTGGTCAAAACATAGAGGAGGGGTAATATGAAGACGTTTGTTTGTAAGGTGTGCGGTCATATCGAGTTCAATAATGCACCGGAAGCCTGTCAGGTATGCCATGCTCCCAAGTCGGCCTTTATCGAGGACGCGGCGGCAATTAAGAAGCCGGCTAATGCGGCAGCGCTGACCGATCCGGAGAAGAAGCACATTCCGAAGATTGTCGTGGTTAAGGAATGCGGTCTGATTCCTGGCGGCAGTTGCTACGACGCACATGTCAAGGTGGGGGAAATTGAGCACGTGATGGAGGAGAAGCACTTCATCAGGTTCGTCGACTACTATGTTGACTACAAGTTCGTCGCGCGTGTTTCATTCATGCCGGCGGGATGTCATCCTGCGGCAGCTCTTCACCTGAAGGCGGCACAGGGCAAACTGACGGCGATTGAGAACTGCAACGTGCACGGAAGCTGGATGAGCGAGGTGGTTCTGTGAAATATGTGTGCGATGTGTGCGGCTACGTTTATGATCCTGCAACGGGTGATCCGGACAACGGCATAAAGCCCGGCACGCAGTTCAAGGACATACCGGATTCATGGGTATGCCCCGAATGCGGCGTCGGCAAGGACTCCTTCTCGAAGCAGGAGTAGATAGTCCCCGGAAGGGCAGGGCCGCCGCAGTAATCGCGGCTCACCGGGACGGTTCGCCCTACCAAACCAAGAGTCTGTTTCTTGCATGGTAGGGCGAAGCCCATAGCTATCGAGCTAAGGACATGACGGCGCAAATTCGCGAACTTATCAATCGTTCTCGTCCTCGAATTGGTGCCTGTTTCGAGTACGAAGGACGACGACGAGTACGATCATGGAAATACCTTATGTATAACGTACCAGGGAGGTTGCTGTCATACCAGCGGTAATGGTGTCGTCAAAAGGATAACTGGGTGGTTGACTGACTCAAGTAAATACACAAGGTGGCGTTCGGCGTCCCTGCCGGACGCTTCTTTCTTGTCCCAAGTGGCAAATGCAGCCGCCAGGCCTGCCCGCCCTCCCGATGGTCGGGAGCAGGCGGGGACGGCGG
>JBAXMA010000017.1:0-19772 GCA_037134535.1 bacterium | reverse complement strand
TCCATATAGCAATCCGGGTCTATATTGAGGTTTCGCCACTGGATCATGTCGGGCTTGGCGTCAACAAGCAGTTCCCTGAAAAATGAATACTCATCCCCGTCGTCAGTAACCCCTGGGAAAGTCAGGTAGTTTGCGGAAACCATGAGCCCGGCCATACGGGCAACCTTGAAGCTCTTCACAACATCACTGAACGTGTAACTGTCGCAACGGTAATATGCCCGGTAGAGTTTTGGTCTGGCGCTGTTGAGCGAGATTCGTATGCTGTTCAGTCCGGCATCGATCAGGCGCTGAACAGTCTTTGGCTTACTGCCATTGGTGTTGAGATGGATTGTGCCCCGCGTTGTCTGGCGCCGTATCGCGCGGATGGCGTTTTCAATGAGTCTCCCCTTGAGAAGCGGCTCGCCTTCACAGCCTTGCCCGAAACTAATCATTGCACGCGGCGCCTGTTCAAGATGAGGTACGGCAATGCCGAGTATCTCTTCTACCGTCGGAGTGAAGTCAATGCGCGTCTGAGAAGATGTAACGGAGCCGGCATTCTGCTTCGATATGCAACCACGGCAGGCGGAGTTGCACGATCCACTCACGGCGACGGGCGCCTCCCATCGTCCGAGAAACAGATTTGCCGCGTTAGGACAGTGATACTGCAGCGCGCACACGTTTCCGTGGTGAGCAAGCAGGCGGTTGTCAGGGTTCTTTCGCAGCATCTGCTTCACCCGCTTACTGACTTCAGCCCGGTCAAAGCTGGACGGATCGTGTTTTGGATCTTTGTCTACACGAATAGCCGGTACATAGAATTTGCCATGGTACCAGCATAAGGCACAATAGCAGTAAAGAGGCAGCATTGGTGCCCCTGCTTCGCGATCAAAAGCGGCCAGAGCGGTTGCTGTGTAACCGGGTGGGAGAAAAGCGGCCACGGCCGCCGAGTTCATCCGGTGCAGCGTGCCAGCTCTACTGTCGTAACCAACAGCGTACCGTTCCGGTAGCCGGTAGAGAGTGCTTCCGCGGGGCAGGATAATGAGGTCCGCGGTGGTAATTGGTTGGAGCGTACGTCCGCACCTTCCAGCGGCAGCAATGCCTGGAACCTCTGTAATTATGCCGCTGTCATCCGCGCAGACCGCTAGTGGCTGTTCACGCATTCAAATCCTCTCCAATGCCTTGAAACACTGATTTCGATCCTGCCGTCTTCGTCGCGGCAGCAGGCTTGAGCCCATATTGAAAAGCAACGAATTATAGGACCCACGAACATCACTGTTGCTCTGAATCAATGTAAAGATATAAGCTATTGATTGTCAACGAGAGGTTTGAACGTCTGCTTTCTGATTGACGAGGTCTCCGGGTCGATCTCTTTGTGATGTCGGGGACGAACAAGAAGGTGTTGAAGGGAGTTCATAATGAGGTACTTGAAGAACTGGCAGACGGGATTGAGCATTGCGCTGCTAGTGGTGACCTGCCTTTCTGCACCCGGTGAGGGCTTTCCTGATCTGCTCAAAGGAGAGACTAACAGAGTTGACCGCAAGCTGACAGACAACCTCGGACCCACCGGGTTGCGCGGATGGATCTATGCGAAGTAGAAGAAACTGAGATCATTATATGATCGTGTATTCAAGCGGAGGTCTGAAATGTTGAGAACTGAACGGTGGATTAGCGGGTGTGCATGCGTTGTCTTGATGAGTTGTATTTCTGCTCAGGCCGCAGGGAAGACTGATGATCCTGTGTCGGTCATCGAGAAATCATTCTCGAGGATTCAACGCACGGTGCTCAACAACGGGATGCGATGCCTTGTCAAGGAGGATCATTCCGCACCAGTGGTGTCGGTTCAGATCTGGATTGGAACCGGCTCTATCCACGAGGACGAGAATCTCGGGGGCGGTCTCTCGCATTATGTTGAGCACATGATCTTCAAGGGCACGGCCAAGCGGAAGGGCGGTGATATCACCAGGGATATTGATAATGCCGGGGGTTCAATAAACGCCTATACCAGCTTGGATCGGACCGTCATCCATGCCGACCTTCCGGCAGATAGTTGGAAAGTTGGAGTGGACGTGCTTTCCGATGCTGTCATGAATTCCGTATTTCCTGAAGATGAGTGGGCCCGTGAGAAAGAAGTGATCCTGCGCGAACTGGCAATGAACAGGGATGCGCCCGACCGTGTGGTAGACAAGCTTCTGTGGAGTACGGCATTCACTGAGCATCCGTACAAGTTTCCGGTCATTGGACTCGAAGATACTTTCAAGCAGATGAACCGCGCTGAACTGGTCGGGTATTTTCAGCGCAGATATCAGCCGGATAACATGGTGACTGTTGTCGTGGGCGATGTGTCGGGGGCAGAGGTAGAAGCAGAACTCAGGCGTGTGTTTGCAGAGTTTAAGCGAAAGCCTGCCCGGCCGGTACTCCTTCAGGAAGAGCCCAGGCAACTCGGCGCGCGTTATCTCCGTCGAACTGGTCCCTATAACGTAAGCCGTGTTGAGATGGCGTTCCATACGATCGCGCTGACTCACAAGGACTTGCCGGCGCTTGACACGCTCGCTGCGGTTGTCGGGCAGGGAGCGAGTTCTCGTCTCGTCCGCGAACTACGGGATAAGCGACAGCTGGTCCTTGAGATCGGAGCGTCCTCCTATACGCCGGCCTATCCTGGACTGTTCGGTATCAGCATTGTTTGCGAACCAGGCAAGGAGCAGGCAGCCATTGATGCGGTTCGTACAGAGATCCGTGCCTGGCAGAAGGGCAGCTTCACCCGCGAGGAAGTAGCCAAGGCAGTCCGGATGGCAACGAGTTCAGAGGTTAGCGGGCTGCAGACAATGGGCGGTCAGGCCAATAGTATTGCGTCGGGTGAGCTGTCGTCTCACGATCCGAAGTTTGCGATCGGGTATCTTAGCGGGTTGAGTGGTGTACAACCTGCTGACCTGTCATTGATGGCACGCAAGTACATGGTGCCTGAGAATGAGACTGTTGTGATTCTTGCACCTGAGGGCAAGGGGAGCGGTCCGGCGGTCGCTGAAACGGTCAAAGGTCTCCCTGCCGTGAAGAAGCTGACCTTATCTAACGGCGTTGTGCTTCTGTTCCGTGAAGATCACAGGATTCCATTCGTATATGTGTTTGCCGGATCGCGCGGCGGCCTGCTGGCCGAGACTGATTCGAACGCTGGTGTCACGATGATGATGGCAGATCTGCTCACGCGTGGTGCTGGCAAGTTGAATGCAGACGACATTTCTGCACGCACTGAGTCGGCTGGCGCGTCACTAGGTCCGATATCGGGTAAGAACAGCTTTGGATTGAGTGGGAGGTGCTTCTCATCCGATGTCGATAAGTTCATGGATCTATTCTCTGACTGCCTCCTTCGTCCTTCCTTCCCCGCGAAGGAAGTCGAGTTGCAGCGCGGGCTCCAGCTTGCATCTATTGAACGTCAACGCGAGCAGCCGATGTTCCTGGCGCAGCAGTCGCTGGCTTCGATGATCCATGCAGGTCACCCATATCGCCGTAGTGAGGTCGGTACTACGGAGTCGGTGAAAGCGTTGACCCGTGAACAGCTGGTTTCTTACCACTCATCCTATGTTGTTGCAGGAAATATGGGCATAGCGGTATTTGGTGACATTTCGGAAGATAAGGCTGTGAAACTTGCCGAGAAGTGCCTTTCCGGGCTCAAGGCCGGCAAAATGCCGGTTAGGACTGCCCAGCAATCGACGCCGGTTTTGCCTGCTCGGGCGGAGGTCAGGGCGCCAAGGGAGCAGACTATTGTCCTGTTCGGGTTCCCCGGCGTAAAACTCGGTGACCCGCGTGCAGAGGCATTAAATGTTCTGGATGGCGCCACCAGCGGGCTCTCGTCAGATGTTGCAGAGGAAGTTCGCGAGAAGCGTGGACTTGCCTACTATGTCGGAAGCATCAATCGTATCGGTCTTGATCCGGGGATGTTCGTGTTCTATGCCGGAATCAAGAAGGAGGCGCTGCCCGAGGTCGAACGTATATTCAACGAAGAGATACAACGGCTTGTCACCAAGGGCCTGAGGCAGGAGGAGTTCGATAGGGCCCGTAAGCAGATTATTGCAGGTTATGAAATGAGCCTGCAGGACAATCTGTCAGTAGCAATGAGCTGCGTCCTTAACGAACTCTATGGCCTCGGTTACGACTACGCGTTTTCAACCAAAGAGCGACTTGGCAAGCTTACACCTGATGATGTGCGCTCGGCAGCTGCGTCCATTCTCGACCCGAAACGGATGGCGGTAACGATTCTGGTGCCGGAGGAGAAGAAGGAAAAGAAGCAGTAATCCAGTGTTCAGTGTTCGGGTACAAACACCGAACACTGTCCGAGTCATCCCGGCCCTGTCGCGTTGACTCCAAGCTCCTTCAGACGGGCGATCCAGCCTGCGACCTGTGCGGTCGTGGGGGTCACTATTTGCGGGATGCGAGCGGTCACATCGAATCGTGCAGCCTTGCTCTCACCGAGCCGGTGATAGGGTAGTATGTCGACGCCGCGCAGGTGAGGAAGGGCAGCTGCGAGCGCAGCCACCGCCTTGAAGTGGGCATCGCGATCATTCAGGCCTGGAATGATTGGCAGGCGGAGAAGGATGCTGGCGCCATCGTCGTGCAGGCGTCGGAGGTTCTCCAGTATGAGTTTGTTGCCGCAACCGGTGTATTCAGCGTGGCGGGCGGAATCCGTCTCCTTAACATCGTAGAGGAAGAGGTCGACGAATGGCAGTACGCACTTAAATGCAGAATATGGGACATTACCGCAAGTTTCGATTGCACAGTTCAAACCATATCCCTTCGCGGACTTGAGCAATTCCATCGTGAAATCGGCTTGTTGAAGGGGTTCGCCGCCTGAAAGTGTCATGCCTCCGCCGGATGTCTCGTAAAAAGGTTTGTCACGCAAAACAGTCTGTATCACCTCTTCAACTGTGGCAGTGCGTCCGACGAGCTCTAGCGCACCGCTAAAACATTCCTTTGTGCAAAGACCGCAGACGCGGCAGTTGGTTCTGTCAAGAGTGTGAGCCTTATTTGTGATGTTGTGCCCATGTTCGGGACATAGACGCTCGCAGCAGCGGCACCCGATGCATTTCGCCGGCAGAAACGACAGGTTAGGTGGCGCAGTCATGCCCTCGGGATTATGACACCAGACGCAGCTGAGAGTGCAGCCTTTCAGAAAGACAGTTGTGCGAATGCCCGGTCCATCGTGAATCGAGAAGCGCTGTATATCGAAGATCGTGCCTTTAGTTTCAGTCACATTGCCTCAGACATTCAGACTTCACCGCGAGCTAATAGCGCTTTAACCAGAACTTGCGTATTACTCATAATCCAAACCGTACCACGGAATACGATGTGAATCAACGATGCATTAATCCTCATTCTTTCCTGTTGGACAGCTTTCCACTTGTTATCAAGAGGCATGAGTGGTAATGGGTTTGCTATTCTTTGTCGGGGAAAGAGAGACTCATTGATTGCGAACAGTGCCGGCAGGCGCAAGGGGGTTGCATGAAGAAGAAGGTGGATGCAGTACCGGTCGTGAAGTGGCCGAAGGGTGATAACAGGTGGTTCCTGCATGACCGGTTCGGCATGTTCATTCACTGGGGTACCTATGCGCTGGCGGCCAGGCACGAGTGGATGAAGCACAATGAACAGACTAAAGACGAAGAGTACATGAAGTACTTCAAGCATTTCTGCCCTGATCTCTACGATCCCAAGGCGTGGGCAAAGGCAGCGAAGGCAGCGGGCATGAAGTATTTTGTCATTACGACAAAGCATCACGAGGGGTTCTGCCTCTGGGACTCAAAATTCACAGACTATAAGGCCACAAAGACCCCCTGGGGCAAGGATCTCATCAAGCCCATGGTAGAGGCGTTCCGTGCCGAGGGCATTCGCGCCGGTTTCTACTATTCGGTCATCGACTGGCATCATCCGCAGTTCACAATAGATGCCCTGCATCCACGGAGGGACGATAAGGAATTCCGCGAAAAGGAGAAGGGCCGGGATGTCAGCAAGTACGCCGAATATATGTACAATCAAGTTCGTGAACTCCTGCGCGAGTACAAACCAGACGTGCTCTGGTGCGATTTCTCATACCCCGGGGCAGACGGCAAGGGGAAGGGCAACTGGCAGTCAGAAAAGCTTGTGAAGATGATCCGCAAGGTCTGCCCTGACATTCTGATTGATAACCGTCTCGACCTGCCGGGTTCCGAGGACTTTGTCACGCCGGAGCAGTTTCAGCCTCATGCCTGGCCAGTGGACGAGAAAGGCAACCGTCTCGTGTGGGAAGCCTGTCAGACGTTCTCCGGTTCATGGGGTTATCACAGGGATGAGATGACGTGGAAGAGTGTGAAGCAGCTCCTCTGGATGCTTGTTGATTCCGTCAGCAAGGGCGGGAACCTTCTGCTAAACGTGGGACCGACAGCTCGCGGTGAGTTTGATTACCGCGCTATGGAACGACTTGAGGGAATTGGCAAGTGGATGCGAGTGCACGACCGCTCTATATACGGTTGCACGGCGAGCGACTTGACACCGCCGCCGGACTGCCGCTACACACAGAACGGCAAGCGCCTCTATCTGCACATCCTGGAATGGCCCTTTGGCGGAACTCATCTGCCGGGGCTGGCTGGCAAGGTTGAGTATGCTCAGTTCCTGCACGATGCGAGCGAAGTCGGGTTCCGGAACGCGAGAACCCCGGTGGCTGGTGAGGCAAATCACGGATTCGCACCGGCAGACCACCTTACACTTCATCTCCCAGTTGTGAAGCCCAACGCGGAGATTCCTGTTGTTGAGTTGTTCCTGAAGTGAGTTGAGTGTCATTCAATAAAGGAGGTATCTGTCATGAGGAAGTTTGCATTGTTGTTTGCAGCAGTAGTAGCGTTTTCACCGTTGGCATCATGGGCGCAGGACGAGAATCAGGATGTGGACGATGATGGTGATGGTATTGAGGCAAAACAGGAGCAGATGTCGTTGGACAGACACTGGTCTGATCTGCAAGCTCACAAGGAAGTTCAGAAGATTGATATAGAGAGGCAGTGGAACGAGCTCAATTTCCGCAAGGAAATGCAGAAGATCGAGCTTGAGAAAGCCAGAGGTCAGATCAGGCCCGGTATGCAGATGCCAATGGGTTTTCAAGGCGGACGTCCAATGGATTTTCCGCGTCATCATTCACCATGCATGTTTGCAATGATGGCAATCTGCATGATTGTGCATGTCCTTCTTGCCATTTGGGTATTCCAGGACGTGCGCAAGCGTAACTCGGGTTCCGGGATCTGGATTGCTGTGGTGTTATTGACTGGATTCTTTGGTGCCCTGTTGTATGCAATTGTACGGCTGGGTGATATTCGTGCCAGCGGTACTGCGGCATAGGCAGTTTGGCTCTTAGAACAGATTGCCTTGATTCAGAATGCCTGTGGGGTCAAAGAGGCGCTTGAGTGCTCGCATCTCGGCGATGCCTTGAGTTCTGTACATTTCCGCGAGCAGGGCGGCCTTGAGTTTTCCTATGCCGTGCTCAGCGGAAACTGTTCCACTTGCGGCAATGACTTTCCGGGCCCATTCAAGACAGAGTTTCTTTCCAGCTTCATACTCTGTCATTGATCGCGGCATGATGTTGACGTGCAGATGATTGTTGCCGATGTGCCCGAATATGACGTGTTCGAACCCGGCGGCGGCAAGGCCTTCACGATACATCTTCAGCAGGTTTTCCAGTTCTGCGTCAGGCACTGCCATGTCTGTCCCCAGTTTAGTGATGCCTGGCGCGTTCTTGCGACGGTGATCAATCAGCATATTGACGGTTTCCGGAATTGCATGGCGGAACGCCTTGAGCCGCTCCAATTCGATCGGTTCAGTGGCCATCCAGCTCTTCTCTTCTTGCCCCTTACAATCCTTCATTGACCTGGTCATCTGCTCTATGGCGTCGCTTACCGTTGTCTCACTGGCGCCGTGGTATTCGACATAGATCGCGGTGTTAGTTCCAGCCGGAGGAGTTGGCAGCTGGTTGCCGACCGGATTGGCGGCGATGTGGTTACGAATGAGATCCAGTGCACAACTGTCATGGAATTCTATGGCGGCTGGCTTCAATCCGGATGACCTGATTTCACGAACGAACCGGACTGCGTCGTCTTCTTGCGGAAAGAACGCCATGACGGCCCATATCACTGTGGGCGAGGGGAGTAGAAGCAGTTCAATCTCCGAAAATACTCCGAGAGTGCCTTCGGACCCTATGAATATGTCGATGACGTTCATATTGTCCGCTGCGAAGTAACCGGATGCGTTCTTGACTGCCGGCATTGTGTAGGCCGGACATGAGCCGGTGATAAGCTTGCCGTCTTTGGTGGTGACGCTGAAAGTTCGTCCGGTGGCTTTATTGGTTCCACGACTGAGTTCCAGTATCGACCCGTCGGTCAGCACCACTCTGAGGCGCATGACGTAGTTGCGTATGGAACCGTAGGAAAAGGAGCAGGCGCCTGATGCGTTCGCAGCGACCATACCGCCGATAGCGGCGGAGGTTTCGGTGGGGTCCGGAGGAAAGAAACATGGGCCTGATGCCCTGAATGCAGCCAGTGCCTTGAGCGAGTCCGTGGACCAGTCGGTGGTATCAAAATCCTTTGACTTTACGGCTTGCCGGAGTTGTGAAAGCAAAACGCAGGGCTGAACGATCACATGGAATCGTTTGCTTCGCTCGTCGAAACGCATTCCAGTTATGCGAGTCATCTTGTTAAGGCTCAGTATATGGCCACCTCGCGGCACGGCTCCACCCGTGATTCCAGTGCGTGCCCCCTGAGTTGTGACCTGAGTTCCGGATGCTGACATGCTTTGGAGCGTCGTCCTGATTTCATCCTCTGTCATGGGAAAAGAAATGGAATCGGCCGAGCCGACGAGTCTGGATTCGTCCCGGAGGTGGTCGGGATAATCGTTAACAGGTTTTGTATTCACCTTGCCTGCCTCTACGCTATCTGATGATTGTTCTATTGGCCGGTTATCATCCGCAATGCGCTTTCGTATACCGAGCGCACGGGGACATTCTTTTCATCGGCGCAGCGGGTGCAGTCGTCGTGTTCCGGAGACCAGGTGATATCACGTCCGCCCCAGGTCCCAACCTTTACCCGTACCTTGCCGTATGGTGTTGTGATCTCGATATGGCGACGTTCGAGGATCGTACGCGAGGTGAGATGCTCCCTTACTCCGAATGTTGACGATTCCCTGAAGATCAGGTCGAGCATCTCCTGTTTTTGAACTGGGCGGCACAGAACAGTAAGCAATGTACCGGGCCTCTGCTTCTTCATCTGGATGGCTGTTGTGAAGACGTCGAGTGCGCCAGCTATCATCAGACGCTGCGTGAGCGATCCGATCAATTCAGGGATTGTGTCGTCGATGTTACATTCCAGGAGAAGGCATTCGTCGAGTGCAGTCCCTGTTTGAACCGTCGTCTCCATAAGCATCGCGCGGATTGCGTTGGGCCGCCCTTTGAGTTTACGTGTTCCGATGCCGTAGCCGGTGCCGAGTATGGTCATTGGCGAGCTATCCGGCACGTCTTTGCTTCCTGTACGTAGATTTACTGCCCAGGTAGTCAGCAATGCCGCACCAGTCGGTGTGACCATCTCGAATGGTTCCTCAGTCTGCGAGACCGGATAACCCTTCAGCAGGCGGGCAACGGCAGGAACGGGGAGAGGCATGACGCCATGCTCGGTTTTGACGGTTCCACGACCGACCGGCAGCGGGCCAAAGGTCACTCTTTCCGCACCGAGTAGATCAACCGCAAGACAGGAGGCAACGATGTCCACAATGGAGTCGACGGCTCCAATTTCATGGAAATGGATCTTGTCCGGTGTTGTGCCATGGACTTCTGCCTCTGCATCAGCCAGGCGCTGGAAAACGGCGATAGCTGATTTCTTTGCGGTGTCCGGGAGTTGAGCGGCTGATATCATGCCGACAATGTCGCCAAGGTTGCGGCAGTGATGATTGTGTTCGTGGCATTTGACGTCGAGATGTGTTCCACGGATAGAGCCATCCACAGTCACTGTCGAGGTGATTTCAAAATGTTCGACAGGGAGTGATTGAAGGTGGCCACGGATCGTATCCAGATTCGCACCAAGTTCTACGAGTGAAGCCAGGATCATGTCGCCGCTTGCACCACCCATTGAGTCGAATCTAAGTATCTTCATGCAAATGGCCTCTCACATGTCTTGCTGGAACAATCCGAAAGCGAATAGATAATGACGCATGGTTCAGTGAAAAGCGACTGAAAATCTCTGACATTACCTGATGCATGTATAAGCGGATAAGTAGATCAGAATAGGCTTTTCTTCTGCGTGAGAGTGTATATGAATAGAGACCGGTATTGCGACATTGTCTTCCTGTTTCGTGGGTTCAGCGTATTTCGTAGTTAAGATCCGGATTAGCGGTACATTTGCTGAGGAGAAAGCAATGAAGTCTAAAAACAGTCCTTCACGAGCATCTAACAAATCGTCCCAAAAGCGGCGAACGAGCCGGTTGATGAGTCCCGCGTCCGATGCTAAGCCGGTCGCGAGATCCCGTCAGTCGGCGAAGCCGCCAGTTCCCTATGGCCCGCTTCCTGGTGAACGTCAGTTGAAGTGGCATGAACTGGGCATGTATGCCTTTGTTCATTTTACCATGAACACTTTTACGGACCAGGAATGGGGTTTCGGTGACGAGTCGCCAGTGACTTTCAATCCTACGAACTTTGATGCTGATCAGATCGTGGGCGCATACAAAGATTGTGGAATGAAAGGTGTAGTGCTTACATGCAAGCATCATGATGGCTTCTGCCTGTGGCCGACCGCATACACATCGCATTCCGTTAAGAGCAGCCCCTGGAAACGGGGAAAGGGGGACATGGTAAAGGAGTTTTCCGCTGCCTGCCGGAAGCAGGGACTGAAGTTTGGTGTCTATCTTTCGCCGTGGGACCGGAATCACAAAGAGTACGGTCGGCCTGCTTACGTAACTTACTATCGCAACCAGCTCCGGGAACTTTTAACCAACTATGGTCCCATATTTGAGGTGTGGTTTGATGGCGCCAATGGCGGTGATGGCTTCTATGGAGGCGCAAAAGAGAAGCGGCAGATAGACAACAAGACCTATTATGGCTGGGCCAATACCTGGAAAATGGTGCGCAAGTTACAACCTGATGCATGTTTGTTCAGTGATGCAGGCCCGGACGCACGATGGGTTGGTAATGAATCAGGGATAGCCGGTGAGACCTGCTGGGCCACTTTCAACAAGGGCAATGCCTGGCCTGGTTCTGCTGATGCAGCGATACTGAACGTCGGTGAGCGGCCGGGAACAGATTGGGTCCCGGCTGAAGTGGACGTTTCCATCAGGCCCGGATGGTTCTATCATGCCGCCGAGGATGCTCAGGTAAAGACGGTCGAGCATCTGCTTAAAATCTACTACGAATCTATTGGACGTGGCGCTAACCTGATCCTGAACGTGCCACCGGACCGGCGCGGACTAATTAATGAAATCGACGTGAAGAACCTTCGTGAGTGGAAGCGGATTCTTGATGCCACATTCTCTGAGAATCTTGCCTCCGATGCAGTTGCAACGGCAAACAATACTCGCGGTAAAGATGTGCTGTTCGCTCCTGATAATGTACTGGATGGCAAGCACGATCGTTACTGGGCCACCGACGACGGCGTGACTGATCCGGAGCTCGTTGTCGATATGGGTAGCCCCATGACCTTCAATGTGGTCAGGATAACCGAGTATCTGCCGCTGGGACAGCGGATTGACAGCTTCGCATTGGACAGTTGGATCAATGATAAGTGGGTGGAGTTTGCCGCCGGGACCAGCATCGGCAATCAGCGCCTGGTGCGGTCAAAAGACATCACAACCACCAAGGTGCGGCTTCGAATTACAAAGGCCGCTGCATGCCCGGCTATTTCAGGGTTTGGCCTGTTCAGAGGCCCAGTGTGATTAGAAGCCGGTCACTCCGGCTTATATGAGGAAGCTTTGCAAAGTCACCTGCTGCTCAGTTGCCGATTTCAATTGTCGGGCCGAGGAATTTCGGACTCGTATCGAGCAGCATGACGTCAAGTACCGTTCTGACGCGCGCGAACATTTCCCGGATACGTGTCTTGAAACTGTGGTAGGTGTTGACGTCCCTGGCGTTAAAGCCTATTGCATCAATGTTTCTATGCCGGGCTATATAGATTGCCCGCTGATTGTGAAACTCCTGGGATATGATGGTCATGCTCGACTGGCCGAACACCTCTTTTGCACGCACAACTGAATCGAGAGTTCTGAATCCAGCATAGTCGCAGTAGATGATGTTCTCAGGCACACCGGCGGAGACGAGTGCCCGTTTCATTTCAGACGGTTCATCATAACCGGCCACGTGATTATCGCCGCTGACTATGATGTAGCTGACCTTGTGTGCCACAAAGAGTCTTGTAGCGGCTTCAATACGTCGGTCGAAGAAGAGATTTGCCCGTGCGCCCGTCAAATGCGGGGCGCAGCCGAGAAGGACTCCGACTTTGCGGTATGGTATAGAGCCGGTGTCGGAATACGTCCGCCCCTTCGCGGCCCTTTGGATCAATATGCCTGCACCAATAATGATTCCGAGGCACAGAACGGTTGATATTGAGATTACAATTGTGAGTCTGCGTTTCATGCTCTTCTGCGATTATTCACAGCTTCTCAGTCAGGTGTCTAGTGGCGCTACAGTCACTATTGTCTTGGCGACTGCAGCTCGGAAGGTGCAATCAGAACCGCCTCGAAGTGTGCGCGTTCCGGCGGATCACCATTTGAAGGGGTGATAAAGTATCCCCAGACATCATAGGATGCACCGGCCACTTCGGCAGTCCTGCCCATGGCGTCAACATCGTCCCGGTATGCATGCTCAAGGTGTACTGGTAGCACGTAGCCGGCGAGATCTATGCACAAGGTCTTGTCTTCCGATTCCCTCGCAGGGAGCAGGGGGGCATGCATGCGCACGAGGCTGCCTTCCCGGAAATACTCTTCTCCCCAGGCAACTTTGACGTTGCCAGCACTGGCTTTATGAAGAAAGTCTTCCCATGACACCACTTGAACGGCAACTGCATTTGTCTTCACGAACACTGTTGATGCCCGTCGTGTCTCTTCGTAAACGGCAATGGCGAGTTCTTCTTCTACTTCTCCGGCACTCAGGTTCTTGTCCATTTTGCTGTAACTTATCCTGCTGGCTTCATCCAGTACGAATCCCTGAAAGGCGGCAGGAACGCAATACTCGCCCCACCTGACCGGCCACGTGTCTTTGCCGATCTGGTACTCCCGACTACCTCGGGTTAGTGGTTGTCCCTGGCCTCTTACCCATAGAACGCCTTTCCACCCTACTGATTCCGCCATGACATTAAGTTCGTGGCGATCTGATAAGTCTGAGCGGATTTCCGACCATGACCGATAGTGCCAGTAGCGCGTTTCGAATGTAATCAGACTGACCTGCCCAGTCCACTCTTGAACAGTAACGATGCGGTGGTGTTGCAGGCCGAACGTTGCGACCATGAGGCAGGCCAGGACGATAAGGCCTCCAATGACCATGAGCTGAATAAGCAGTTTAAATCTTATCATGATAAGATATTCGTCTTGATCCAGCTCCAGTTCAGGGAAAGATGCAGAATTGCGCAGAGGGTGAGGGCTATTCCAGCGACCGGATGGATGATCTCGAATACATTGACCGGGATGAAGTCGTGAAGGACGCCTGTGACGGCCTGCTGAAGCACCAGAATTGCGAGAACGGGATTAAGGACTTTCAGGACTGAGTTACTCTTCACTTGTAGCTCCTTCTATTTGTGTCAGTTACTTCCCTGTTTTCTTACGAAATCGTAGATGAAGTCGAATGCGAAACGGAGTTCCTCAATAGAGCAATGATCCTGGACGAAGTGGCTTGTACAGAAGATCATGCCGCCATCCCTGAACATCGTAAGCACACGTTCGATTTCGCTTTGCAGCCTGGCGTAGTCGCTAAATCCGATCGTTGTTTGAATATCAAGTCCGCCCATGATCACGAATGAATCCGCATACTTCTGCTTATACACGTTGAAATCCATCCCGGCTGATTCCTGGTAGGGATGAAAAACCTGGTACCCCAGCTTAACCACGCCGTCGAGAACGGCGTTGATATTCCCATCGCTGTGGAGACTGAGATACGCATTGCGGCTCTTGACAGCATCGCAAGTCACTTTGTGCGCTGGATACATCAGATTCCACCACATTTCCGGACTGAACAGAAGTCCACTCTGGCTCCCCCAGTCATCTGATACATGGATCATATCCACTCCGAGATCCAGGCAGTTCATTGCGAAGGCACGATTCCATTCAGCCTGTCGCCGATATATCTCGCGAAGCTCCGATTCATACATGGCAAGATAACAGAGGTGGTTCTCAATGCCGAACGCACCATTTAAGCATTCAAAGATGCCGGGAGTTTGCATGTAGACGAACCGGCCGCGTTGTGTCTTGTGGTGAGCCAACCCGTCCCGCACGCCTTGATAATCCTCCATTGTATTTGGATCAGTCAATGGAACATCAAGAAGAGCCGGTGGGGGTATAGAGCCGTTGTTAGCGGTGCGCAGCTTCTCCATATCTTCGCCCCGGTAGGAACCAGGACCACCGAAGAGGTGAGCGAGATCGAACTCGTACTTGTCCTCAAATGCGTCCACTGAACCATACGTTGCGGCAATTTTGCCATCCACGTTGGCCCTTACCCATGCGTAGACCGGTATCCGGTCCGGCTTCCTGTGCTGGATGACCGCTATCACGCGTTCTCTTGATGTCATTGGTTATTCCTTTTCTGCTGTTTCAAGTCCGGTAGGAGGCTATCACAGTCGGTGAGTGCAAGAAACACCGAAATACTGACATATTGGCCGGCTTTTCATGAACATATCGTGACATTTGCATGGCCTCTTTGCGTGGTCATTACGATCGGACCTATTTCGTGCTATTTCTGCTCGAATCTGATGAGTGCCGCTCCTGCTGGCTCCAATCTAAGACTGATACTTTTGCCTGCAGGTAGTTCCTTGTAAGTTCGAGTCTCGCGATCAAACAACAGCGTTTTGCAGTGCCTGGCGAACGTCAGTTGTACGTTCTGCTCTGCGTAAGCATTGAGACTGGCCAGATAAATGGCGTCTGCGGAGGTATCAGCGTATTTGGATATTCCCATGACAAATTCACCGCTGATGGGCTTGATCCAGAAGTCTGCCGGAAACTCATGGCCGCTGAGGCCTGGCGCCATCACCGGCTTGCCATCTGATCCAGGCATCACAGGGTTGTTGTTGAAATCTTTCGTAATCGGTGTAGCGTAAATAGCGCCAGGAAGTCCGAGTTTGGGTATCTCCCTCCACATTGGCTCAAACCACGCGTTGACTCTGGCAACATCTTTCCCCAGCCCGTTTAACTGGCAGGTGTCCATGTTCATTATGCGCGACCCGATGAACCACATGACGCCACGCAGTCCACATGCTATTGAGCTATTCTGGATGAAGAGTGCACGATTGTAGTTCCCGGCACCGGCCAGGCCGCCGTCAGTCTCGACGTACCGTCCCAGCCTGCTATTGAAGTTTGTAGCAGTGCTCCATGCGGCAAGGAGGTTTGGAAAGTTCTTGTGAATTCCACGCTTCCATGCGAAATCGTAGTAACTGATAATATCGGACTTTGCGAGATGACGTATCCCGTCGCTCTGGTATGTGCCGCTGTAAGTTGAGTGTGTCGGGTCCCACTGATGGACGTTATCGATGTCGCGCGCACGGCCAGTGCCCGTTTTCCCGAACTTATCCGCCCAGAGATGATACGCAAGGATTGAAGGATTATTCCTGAGCTTCTGGCACAGTTCCTTACATTCCTTGGGATTCTTGTAGACGTGTTGCCCGTCGGCTAGCAGGTCAACTAGCATCAGAACCTTGTACTTCCTGCACAGTGTCTCACGTTCCTCGGTGTATTTACACATGACCGCGTTGAAATGCCCTTCCGCGGTAATGACTTTGAGGAGTTTCTCGAACAGTTCGCCATGCGGCATCGAGTCGCCTCCGTATCCATTGTTGAAAACGGTAAAGTAGATCTGCGGTCTGCGTGCCACCTGCATGGCCTTGTCAATAGGCGCGTCTGTGGTGACATCCTTCACTCCGTTTGGGGCTGACGAGACGGCCGGCGGCCAGGCAAGAGCGAAAACGATTATCAGGCCAGCTATGTACGCTATTTCAGGATGCCATTCGGAGCGTCTCATGATCCCTCCTTAATGTTGCCATAGACTGATGGTGCGGAATACGTAGAAGTAATGCAACATGTTTGTACCTGAATGGCAGTCTGGTGTCGAGGCAGGAGGATTTAGCCGGAAGAACTAGGGCAGTGTCATAGTTGCGACAGATGAATCTGTCCGCGATACGGTTCAGTCCTGCTCCTTGACGACTTTTGTGATGACTATCCAGTTCGTGGAGTTCGCAGAGTGCGACGCTTGCATTTCAATGTCGGTTCTGACAGTTTTCGCGGTGAGACCTGCTGCCATATGTGTGAGTTGCTGCCGGTCCGGCTTTCATGCGCTTGCGTATGCGAGTCGAATAGGAGGTAACAATGGACCTGGCTTCACTGATTGTGATGACTATCGTCTTGATTGTGTTAGTTATTGTGTGGACGTCGATCACATGGACCGCGAGAATGAAAGAGCATGAGCGAAAAGCTGAGGAACTCAAAAAGAATCAATTGCTGGCGTTATTGAAGACGCAATATGAGAAGAAATCCGGAAACGTTGAGCCGCATGTCTGATGAAGCGATAGCGCGTAAACCGGGTGGTGAGCGCGAGCTGCCTCTAAGTGGCAGGATTCATTATGGAAGTTAGGGATGTTCCATGCCGCGTCTGATAGAAAAGACTTACACTTACTTCACCACTGTTCGCGGGATGTGTCGCTCATGCCGGGAGATAGTGCCTGCGCGCGTGTTCTTTCGCGATGGACAGGTATGGCAGGAGAGCCTTTGCCCGAAGTGTAAGAATGAAGCGGCATTGATCGCGTCAGACCAGCACTGGTATCTGTCCAATGTCTTGAAAACGATGCACGACCATGCTCCGTTATTGTGCTCTAAGCAGCCTAAGAATGGATGCCCTCATGACTGCGGTCCTTGCACCTGGCATGCGTCGCCGTGCCAGTTGCCTGTGTTTTCTATTACCAATGACTGTGAGTTGCGCTGCCCCATCTGTTTTACGTACAACCGCTCTGATAGCATCTATTACGTTTCACTTGAAGATATGCGCAAGACGGTGGACTGGATAATTGCTGCGTCCGGAAGGGTCGATCTTATCAATCTA
Source organism: bacterium (assembly GCA_037134535.1). Lineage (GTDB taxonomy): Bacteria > Verrucomicrobiota > Kiritimatiellia > SPBP01 > SPBP01 > JBAXKQ01. The sequence continues at coordinate 2,524 of JBAXMA010000017.1, read as the reverse complement.
ACTGGCGGTGAGCCCACGAGGCATCCGCAGCTGATCGACATTCTTCGCATCTGCCAGAGGCCGGAAATCGGTCGCATTACCATGAATTCCAACGGACTGCGGCTGGCCGATGACTATTCACTGTGCGAGCAGCTGGCGGAATTGGGTGTACACGTTGTTCTCTCGATCAATACCTTTGATCCCATTGTAAGTAAGCGTCTTCACGGTCGCGACTTGACGGATATCAAGCAGAGAGCGGTCGAGAACCTGGATCGGGCAGGCGTGCGGATGACAATTCTTAATGTGATGATTCGCGGGGAAAATGAAGACTCTATTACTGGTATTGCTGAGCTTATGCGGAAGTATGACAATATCCTGAGCCTTACAGTACAAACGATGGCTTACACAGGACAGGGCGGTGGTCATTTCCCGCGGCAGCGCCACATCCCGGTAGATGAAGCCAGCCGTATTACTGCCGCGCAGTTCGGTGATGGATTGTCCGGCAGAGATTTCTTCAGCCGGCCATCAGCTCACCCGCTTTGCTATCAACTCTGCTACCTCCTGAAGGACAATGGAAAGTTGATACCGCTTACGAAACTTGCGCCGGTCGAGCGTATCGCATCGCTTTTGGACGAGTCGTATTTGCTTCGCCCTGCGAATGCTGCCGACTTCTTTACGGGAATAATCAACGATCTTTATGCAGAGGGAAAGACTGAACTCCTTGCGACGTTAAGAAAGCTTGTCGAGCAGATCTATCCGGCAGGGATGACTATATCGGGATTCGAGCGGCAAAGAATAGCCGAGCAGGCAGTGCGGACGATCTATGTTCACTCGCACATGGATGAAGATACCTTTGACTGTTCCCGTTCCATGCTATGCCCGGACATGGTGCCTGTCGAACCCGGCCGTTTCATCCCGGCTTGCACATACAATCTCATCTACCGCCGGCAGGATGCGCGTTTTTTCAAGGATCAATCATTGTGACGCAATTACAGAACACAACGCTTGGCATGACCCATTCGGCCTGCAATTTGTGCGGTCGACTTGTGCCCGCCAAAATCGAGAGTAATGGTCGGGATGTCTTCTTCCGGAAATATTGCGTGGAGCATGGGGAGTCCCATAACCTGGTACGTCATGATGTGGATGACTATGTGAAGTCGCTACGCTTCGTCAAACCAGCGTGGACGCCTGTGGAATCTTACGGTGACAGGAATGCTTCGTGCCCGGATGGATGTGGAATGTGTTCGCGTCACGAGCAGCATCTTTGCATGCCGATTATCGAGGTAACTTCCCGTTGTGATCTGTCCTGTCCCGTCTGCCTCGTTGATGCCGGTGCTGGTCGGGACATGTCGCGCGATGAATTTCGAGCAATTCTTGATCAATTGATCAAGAGCGAACTGCAAATCGATGTGCTCAACATATCGGGTGGCGAGCCGCTTATGCATCCCGGTCTGCTGACACTGGTGGACGATGCGCTGGCACGGCCTGAGATTGTTCGCGTCAGCGTTTCCACAAACGGCCTGAGGTTTCTTGAGTCTCCCGGGTTAATGGATGAGCTCCACTCTCGTAACGTTATCATTTCTCTACAATTCGACGGTTTTGATGACAGGCCATATGAGATTTTGCGCGGCCGCAAGCTTCTTGCTGAAAAGCTCCGTATTCTTGAAATACTGTCGCACCTTAACGCGTCTGCGTCTATGACTGTAACGTTGGGTGGAGGTGTTAACGATGATCAATTGCCGCAACTTATGGATTATTACTTTGCCCATCCTAATTTTGTCAGCATGATGATCCAACCTGTTTCTTTTGCGGGTCGTGGTGCGCAGCTGAACGGATCTGTCGGCAGACTCACTATTCCGGCAGTTATCGCATTGTTGGATGCCGGTGGCAGAGGACGTGTGCGGGCCGCGGATTTTGCGCCGCTGCCTTGCAGTCATCCTCTGTGTTTTAGTCTGGCATATTATCTGATGCTGGACAACGGAGGTAGTCTCGCGTTGAATCGACTGATGGACGCTTCCAGAATCATGGACACACTGGCGAATCGCACGGTCTTCGGACTCGACGCAGAAGAGCATGATCGCATGAAGGATCTTATCTACGAACTGTGGAGCGGACCATCAGCCATGGCCCCTGACAATGAGGCTGTCATAAAGACTCTGCGCAGAGTACTGAATGAATTGTCGAACGGAAGGTTTGATCCGCGCAAAGCGTTTGCGGTCAGCGAGCGACAGATCAAATCCATCTTCATTCATGCCTTTCAGGATCGTGAGACCTTTGACTTGGCGCGCGTGCGCCGCTGCTGCAATGCTTATCCCCAGGCTAGTGGAAAGATTATTCCCGCCTGCGTGCATAATGTCATGGGTAGAACAGTATGAGTTTTATCAGAAATTATCTATTGAATGTCGGCTCATTGGCGCTGCGTCGGGAGCCGGTTCGGCCGCTCATGTTCTCGTACTATATAACTCATCAATGCAATCTGAACTGCCACTATTGTAGCGATGGAGATGGAAAACGATTCAAGGAAGATCCGGTTCCGGAACTTACT
>JBAXMA010000016.1:0-21038 GCA_037134535.1 bacterium | reverse complement strand
CTGCGGTGCCGCAGGAGCTGGCACACCTGATGGCGCTTGCGCCGCTACCGGGGCGTTTGCTGCAACTACCGGTGGACGGGGCGCTGATGGCTTCGTGGCAACCTTTGTGCCGCGTGGCGCAATGACACCGAATACGCCTCGACCTATCAGCTTGGGCGCCATTTCGACAATGCCAACATCACCGGAGTCCTTGAAAACCCGCTCGAGCAGCCGGAAGCCGAGCTCCCGATGCACATTTTCCCGCCCCCTGAAGAAAAGCGATATTTTGACCTTGTGACCCTTGGCAAGGAACTTATCCATGCTGGTCAGATTGGTCTGGTAGTCGTGCTCCTCGACTGTAACGTGGAACTTTACCTCTTTAATCGCCAAACTGTGCTGGTTTTTGCGGGCCACTCGCTCTTTCTTTGCTTCTTCATACCGATATTTGCCAAAATCCATGATCTGGCAGACTGGCGGATCCGCATTCGGCGAGATTTCGACAAGATCCAGGCCTTGTTGTACGGCCATAGTACGGGCCTTGTCGGTTGCAATGACACCGAGCATGTTTCCATTGGAGTCCAAGCAGCGTACCTGCGGCACACGAATCCTGTAGTTCACCCGGATGAATGAGCGAATGGTCAACCTCCTTTTTCTGCTATTTCCTTTGTAAGCTGACTTACGAAATCTTCAACCGTCTTTGCTCCCAGGTCGCCTCCTGCCCGGCTGCGGACTGAAAGCTGACCGGAAGTCTCTTCACGGGGACCAATAACGACCATATATGGCACCTTTGCCCCCTGCGCATCCCTGATCTTCGCACCCACCTTCTCTGAGCGGCGATCCACTCCGACGCGTAATCCAGCCTCGCGCAACCTGGTGCACACCAATTCGGCATGTGGCAGCCTCGCATCGGTCAAGGGCAGCAACCTAACCTGCTCCGGTGCAAGCCAAAGCGGAAACGCGCCTGCGTAATGTTCAATCAGCAGACCGAAGAACCGTTCCAGACTGCCGAGAAGGGCGCGATGTACCATATATGGACGATGGTCTGCGCCGTCCTCGCCAGTGTAGGTCAGATCAAAGCGCTCGGGCATGTTGAAATCGAACTGAATAGTGCTCGTCTGGTGCTCACGGCCTATCGCATCTTTCACTTTTATGTCAATCTTAGGGCCATAGAAAGCACCACCGCCCGGGTCAACTCGATACGCCACGCCTTCGGCTTTCAAGGCATTCTCGAGCGAAGCCGTAGCTTGGTCCCAGAGAGCGGGCTCGCCCACAGCCTTGGCCGGCTTGGTAGACAGGTAGGCGGTAACTCCCCCGAAACCGAATGTTTGCCACATTTTCAGTGAAAAGCGTACAGTTCGCCTCACTTCTTCCTCAATCTGGGCCGGAGTACAGAAGATATGCGCGTCATCCTGCGTGAAGCCTCGTACACGAAGAAGGCCGTGCAGAACTCCGCTTTTTTCATAGCGGTACACAGTTCCGAGCTCCGCCCAGCGTAGCGGCAGGTCGCGATATGAGTGCTTGTGCGACTTATATACCTGGATGTGGAACGGGCAGTTCATCGGCTTGACGAAATACGGATCTCCGTCAATGTCCATGGAAGTGTACATATTTTCGCGGTAGAAACCCAGATGTCCGGATTGTTCCCAAAGACCGGCCCGGCCGATGTGGGGTGAATAAAGAAGCTCGTAGCCTTCCTTAAAGTGCTCGCTCCGCCAGAATTCCTCGATTATTGAGCGAATTCGCGCACCTTTCGGGTGCCAGTGAACAAGCCCGGGGCCAACGTCTTCCTGAATGCTGTAAAGGTCGAGTTCCCGACCGAGTTTGCGGTGATCGCGCTTTTTCGCTTCTTCGATCTGATTGAGCGTGTTCTCGAGCTCCTGAGAAGACTCTGAGGCTATGCCGTAAATACGCTGAAGCATGGGATTGGTTTCAAGCCCACGGTAGTAAGAGCCGGCAACAGAGATGAGTTTGAATGCAGGGATTGCCCCGGTACCTGGCAGGTGGGGGCCACGGCAGAGGTCGACAAAATCACCACAGCGGTAAAGCGTGATCGTTTCGCCTTCAGGAATATCCGCCAGCCGCTCCAGTTTGTATTTCTGGCCACCGCTTTTTAGCAGTTCCGTGGCTTTGGCTCGATCCACCTCAATCCGCTCAAATGGCAGATTGAGCCCGATAATACGCGACATTTCCTTCTCAATCGCGGTGAAGTCCTCAGGGCCTATCCGTTTGGGAAGGTCGAAATCGTAGTAGAATCCGGTCTCTGTGGAGGGGCCGATATCCAGCTGAACGTTATCGAACAGACGACAGACGGCTGCCGCCATTACATGCGCCGTACTATGGCGCAGACACTCCAAGTCCAAATCCGTTCCTCCTTCTTGCCTTCGAAAAGGCAATGAACACTATATCCGGAGGGTATGTGCTGTCAACTCCTATTGGGACTATTTAAACAAAATTACAAGCGCCACATCTCACTCTGCGGGCGCGTCTTCGATTCGGTGAGGCTTAGCCGGAGGCGGACAGGCTGCCTTAGCTTGATAGCTATGGGGCGAACTGTCCTGGCGACCCACGATTACGGAGGTTGCAACAAATCGCCAATACGTTCCTCCTTTTCAAGGAAACTCCTTTTGACTGTTTTCTGTATCGGTCGGGGTGGCACCCGACCCTCCCGTAATCGGAATATGGGCAATTTTGATTGGGGAGGGCCGGCTGCCACGCCGGCAGTTGTCAAAAATTGAGCCAAAAAGGAAAGACCATGCCCTCCCTTGCGCGAGAATGAACTTTCTGTTGCACGCCGGGGAGCCCGGCGTTACCCTTTCCAAACAGTTGATTGGGTGATGCAATTCGCCGCATATCGCGCCCGCCGCGTTAGGCAGTAGTTATAATGACCGACAATAACAAAATAAGCGCTGCAGATGGGATTGAGACGCTATTGACCAGGCATTTCGGGTTCAGGGAATTCAATCCGGGCCAGAGGGAGCCGATCGAGGCTGTGCTTGGCGGCGAAGATGCTGTCGTCGTTATGCCGACCGGTTCAGGAAAATCACTGTGCTATCAATTGGCGGCGATGGCAATGGATGGGGTCACGCTGGTGGTCTCGCCGTTGATTTCTCTTATGAAGGACCAGGTTGACGGACTTGCTGACCGCGGAATTGTTGCTGCCAGCTTGAACTCGTCGCTGACTTCCGATGAAACCTGCAGCCGCATATCTGAACTGCGCAACGGCAGGACAAAACTTCTGTACGTGGCGCCGGAACGCTTTCGCAACAGGGGTTTTCAAAACCTGCTGGCTGATCTGAATGTGACATTGCTTGCCATTGACGAGGCGCATTGTATCAGTCAGTGGGGCCACGACTTCCGGCCGGATTACATGCGCCTCGGTGCTGTTCTCGAAGGTTTACCCAAGGCGCGGGTGATGGCGTTGACTGCCACCGCAACGCCGGAGGTGCGGGCGGACATTGTCGCGCAGCTTGGCCTTGGCAGGAACGGCCGGCCGGTACCGCGCGTCTTTGTGCGGGGATTCCGGCGCGACAACCTTCGGTTGGTCGTGTCCAATACGCGAACACATGGCGAAAAACTGAATCGGATCGCACGGATTCTGGCGGACTTTCCCACAGGTATAGTCTACTGCAGCACCCGGAAACAGGTGGAACGTGTGGGCCAGATGCTGAAAGAAGAAAAGGTGAAGCACCTGATCTATCATGCCGGTTTGAACGAGGACTTGCGTCGCCGGGCCCAGGAGCAGTTTATGGGCGGGGAGTTTCCGGTCATGGTTGCCACGAATGCGTTCGGAATGGGCGTTGACAGGGCTGATCTCAGGTTTGTTGTGCACTGGGACGTGCCGGGCAGCGTTGAGGCATACTACCAGGAGGTTGGTCGTGCAGGTCGTGATGGCGCCCTGGCACATTGCGAATTGCTTTACAACTATGCGGATGTGCGCACACAGGAATTCTTTCTCGACGGTTCTAATCCGGATCCTGCCACAGTTATGAATGTCTGGCAGGAGGTCCGCGCAATACTGGCCGAAGGCCCGAAGACCAGTCCGCTCGACGAATGGGGCGAGTTGATTCTCGCAACCGACAACAAGATCGCGCTTCATACATGCATGGGCATCTATGACCGCTGCGGCCTGGTCAATCGTGAGATCACTTCAGGCACGCGATGTTACACCACCAGTCTGGTTGCAGGTGCCGATCAGCAACGGCTGCGCGACTTGCTGCCGACGCTGGAGGAGAAGCGGAAACGTGACATGCTGAAGCTGGAGCGCATGCTCAAGTATGTCAATGCCCGTGGCTGCCGGCACCACTTCATCCTTGGCTATTTCGGTGAGAAGAGCGCGATGGGCGCAGCATGCGGCCATTGCGACTACTGCGGCTTTGCCAAGGCTGTTCTGGCGCGTGCTCCTACCGAAGAAGAGTGGCTCATTGTCCAGAAGCTTCTGAGTTGTGTCTGGCGTCTTGATAACAGGTTTGGTCGCAACACCATTATGGCGGTTGTAACAGGTTCCAGCTCGGAATACATAACAGAGAGGAAGCTGCAGGAGTCGCCCACATACGGAGCGCTTGCCGGGACGGGTCTGGATTATCTGAAAAAGCTCTTTGACGAACTTGTACGCACAGGCTCTATTGCTGTTGCCGCTGATAAGTATGCTGTGGTCAGCCTGACTCCGCTTGGCCGGGAAGTGGCATGGCGGCGGGCCCCGGTTGAACTTCACTGGCCGGTTGTTGCCATGAAGGCCCCGGTTGAGGTGAGTCGAGCGCCTGGCGCATTCAGGCGCAGTGCAGAAAGGCGGAGCAGCAAGGTGTCACCGCGGCCAGCAGCCAGCGTCCTTACAACAGAGGAGAGTGCCGTGTTTGATGCTCTGAAGAAATGGCGTCAGACGCAGGCTGTGCAGCAGAAGGTGCCTGCCTACTGCGTCTTCAGCAACAGCACGTTGCAGGCAATTGCACTGGCGAAGCCGCGCACACATCAGGCATTGACCTCAATCTCCGGGATTGGTCCGGTAAAACTTGCGGCTTATGGCGACGCCGTCCTGAATGTTATTTCGCTTGCTCTCCGATGATTGTATAGTGGCCGCATGATACGACATATTGTGTGGGATTGGAATGGGACGCTTATAGATGATACGTCGGCTTGTGTACGGAGTTTGAACGACATGCTCCGGCAGTACGGGCGCAAGCCTGTCACGTGTTCGCAATACCGCAGGATGTTCAAGTTTCCTGTCCAGGATTACTATGTAAGCCTGGGGTTTGACTTCAGCCGCGAAGACTGGAACAGGGTTGCGGTTGAATTCCATGAACGTTACGGGATTCATTCAAAGAAGGCGCGACTGCGCAAAGAGGCGCGTGAAACTCTGCGGCGCCTGTACAAGCGCGGCATGGCGATGTCCATCCTGTCGGCCTCGGAGGCGTCCATACTGGAACGGATGGTGACAGAGCGGGGGATCAGGCCATTCTTCAGCGGGTTGTATGGACTGTCAGATCTTTTTGCCCGATCCAAGGTTGATGCAGGCAAGAAGCTGATTTCCAGCATAGGGATCGATCCCGCAGACCTTCTGCTCGTGGGCGACACGGTGCATGATGCGGAGGTCGCAGTGACCATGGGCTGCAGGTGCGTCCTGTTGCGTGGCGGTCATCAGGCCGAAGACAGGCTCCGCCATTGCGGCTGCGAAATTCTGCCGGACGTCGGCAGCCTGTTTGGATATCTGCGCAAAGACAGTGTTACAGCACGATGTGGAAGAAGGACAATGCCTTGATTTCCGCCGCGATCTTGCCGACCACTTCCCGCGACACTTCCTTGTTTACCTTGGCTATTACAAGGGAGCGATTTGTTTTCATATCGTGCGGATTACGCATATCCTCGATGTTGATGCCGGCGCGCGCAAGCGCCGCGCCCATTGCCCCGATCACGCCAGGCCTGTCATCGTAGAGGAAGAATACGGTATTGCCCTTCGGCTCGAAGTAGAGTTTATCGAATTCGTCGATTCTGGACACCATGAGGTGTCCCTCCGTTATCGTGCCGCGCACGCTGACCTTGCGGAGGTTTTCCGAGTTGACAGAGCCGGTCAAATTAATAGTGATTGACCCATCGTATCCCTTTTTGGGATCTGCCGGCCGGTTCGAATAGCCGATTCCCATGTCTTTCAGATAATCAAGCGCGGCCCGGTTATCTACGGAGAGTTTGAAATCAGGCTGGATACCCGCGACGATCGGCACGATCAGCCAGTCCGCGTACGGCTCCAGAGTGCCGTACATACTCGTTTCAATACCCTTCAGCGTTGTGTCACTGCCCAGCAGACATCTGCCCAGACGGGCAATGGTGTTGGCCAGCTTGCAATAATCCTCGTCGAGACCGTGCGGGATGTCGCGGTTGACGACGTAACTCGTAACGCCCTTTGTGTCGAGCTCGATGAGTTCCTCGGCCGCCCGCCTTGCGGCATTTTCGTTTGCCTCGACAGTGCTTGCGCCCAGGTGCGGCACCATGATGTCGGCAACATCTGTTATGCTCTTAGGCCCTTCGACGTCCTTTTCATAAACATCGTTCAAAAGCCTGAGTTTCTTCGCTGTTTTCACCTTTCGGAATGCTTCTTCATCAAGTATGCCGGATCGGGCACAGTTGACAATTGTCGCGCCGTTCTTCATCGAGTCAAGAAGTGTCGAACTGATCAACCCCTTGGTTTCCTTGGTCTCCGGGATGTGGAGCGTGACATAATCGGACAAACTGAAAAGGGCCTGAAGGTCAACCAGCTCAACATTAAATTCCGAAGCGCGATCGGCTGATATGACGGGGTCGTAGCCCAGAAGCTTCACATCGAAGCCCGAAAGCCGTTTCGCAACCAGGCGGCCAATATTGCCGAGACCGACGATTCCAACGGTCTTGCCGGTAATTTCACGGCCCATGAACTTGTCTTTCTCCCACTTGCCGGCGCGGGTTGAAATGTCCGCGGCGACAACGTGGCGCGCTTCAGCCAGCATGAGTGCGATTACTTCCTCGGCGACGGCGTTGGCGTTCGCGCCGGGGGTGTTCAATACATCAATGCCTTTGGTTCTGGCGTGCTTTGTGTCGATATTGTCGAAACCGGCCCCGGCCCTGATGATCACCTTTAGTTGTGGCAGGAGATCAATTACGGCGCTCTTGATCTTTTCGCTCCGGACGATCAACGCATAGGCATCGGGATTGCGCCCCGCATATGCCTTGAGCCACACCTCGCTCTTCACTGCATCCTTTGCGTCTTCCTTGGGAATGGGTTCTTGAACGACATCATAGTTGCCGTTGGCCACAAGAAGGTCTTTCGCAATTGAGTCCAGCTTAGTCGGGATCAGAACTTTTCTTTTCATTTTGCAGTCTCCTGTGTCTTCTCGCCTGTTGGTGATGTGACGAGGCCGGAACAATAGGACATCCCCGGTGGAATAATCAACATTGGATTTCCAATGACGTTTGACTTGCGTTTGCCCGTGTGGTACGGAAAAGCGCATGAATGTCCCATTGCTTGATCTCAAAGCTCAGTACAAGACGATAAAAGCGGAAATTGACGCCGCAGTGGCCGGAGTCTTCGAGTCTCAGTATTTTATTCTGGGGCCGGTAGTGAAGGAATGCGAAGTCGCCCTTGCGCGCTACTGCGGCTGCAGTCACGGGGTGGGGGTTTCGTCCGGCACTGACGCCCTGCTCGTTGCGCTCATGGCCGAGAACATCGGTCCGGGCGACGAGGTAATCACAACGCCCTACAGCTTCTTTGCCACGGCGGGTTCGATCGTCAGGGTCGGCGCCAGGCCCGTGTTCGTGGACATTGATCCTGCCACATTCAACATCAACCCTGCACTGATTAAGGCCAAAATTACCCCGAAAACTAAAGCCATTATCCCGGTCCATCTCTATGGCTTGATGGCCGGAATGGACGAGATTATGCAACTGGCAGGCAAACATGGGTTGGCTATTATAGAGGATGCTGCGCAGGCGGTTGGTTCATCGGACGAAAAAGGCCGGCGTGCCTGCTCGGTGGGACATTACGGCTGCCTGTCGTTCTTTCCGTCCAAGAATCTTGGTGGCGCCGGTGACGGTGGCATGGTCGTTATGAACGATGCTGCACGGGCGGAGAAAGTGGCCTGGCTGAGGAATCATGGCGCGGAACCCAAGTATTACCACAAGTTCATAGGCGGCAATTTCCGTCTGGATGCCCTTCAGGCGGCAGTAGTTCTGGCAAAACTCAAGCATCTCGACTCATGGACGGCTGCCCGCCGGGCAAATGCCGTGCGCTATGACCGCTTGTTCGCGGAAGCCGGGCTGGTCGCTGCCGGTAAAGTAACCGGAAGCGGAAAAGTCCAGCTCCCGTGTATTCCTAAAAGTGGTCATGTCGTGAACCAGTATGTCATCCGCGTGCAACGCCGGGATGAACTGCGTGCCTTCCTTAGTGGTAAGGGCGTGGGCAATGAGGTGTATTATCCCGTGCCTCTTCATCTCCAGGAGTGTTTTGCATATCTTGGTGGACGCGTGGGTGATTGTCCCGAGAGCGAAAAGGCCGCAAATGAAACCGTTGCCCTGCCGGTCTACCCGGAGCTGAGTGACGAACAGGCGCGGTACGTGGTTGCGTGCATCGCCGAATTCCTTAAGTGACATAGCGGGTGGCGGTTGATCCTCGGGATGTCTGAGCTGCTTTTGCTGGACGGGGACAAATAAGCGTCCGGCAGGGACACCGGACGCCATCTGAAACCTTTTGAGTCCAGTGCTTGGAGAAGTTCCGGCCTCCTCCTGGGTGGCAGCCGCCGTCCCTGGCGGCTGCGGTGTCCAGGGGAGAACAAGACAGGGACTCAAGTGAATGATCAAATCAAAGACCTTATCAAATCTCTCGCCTCTGACCTCGGCTATGCCGCCTGCGGCATAACAAGCGCCGATCCGTTCGAGGACTACACAGCAGCACTTGACGACCGGATCAAGCGTTTTCCGGAAACTGCTACGCTCTACGATCAGATGCGGCACAGGGCGTATCCGCAAAAGAAAGCGCCATGGGTCCGCTCGATAATAGTCGGCGTGCGACGTTACGGAAAGTATGACCTGCCCGAAGAACCTATCGGCTTGATTGGCCGTTCATATCTTGCAGACAGGCGATACGCCGGCTGTCCTGATCACGGCATGCCGAAGCGCATGAAAGAGGGGCTCATCAAGCTGGGCCTGCGCGTCAAGATCGGTGGTGTGCCCTGTCGAGCTGCAGCCGCAAGGGCCGGCCTGGTGCGGTTCGGGCGGAATTCTTTTGCGTACTCGGAGCAATACGGTTCATGGATCAATATAGAGGCCTGGCAGGTCGATGCTGAGTTAACGCCGGACAAGCTGGCGATCGGCAGTCCCTGTCCCGAAGGCTGTGACGCATGCAGAAAGGCCTGCCCGACCCTGGCGCTGGAAAGTCCGTTCACGATGCGAATGGACAGGTGCATTGCATACCTCACTTACGAAGCGCCGGAACCGATCGCGACTGACTTACTGGAGAAGATGGGCTGCTGGATCTATGGCTGTGACGCCTGTCAGAATGTCTGCCCGCTGAATCAAGACAAGTGGGAGAGAATTGAAAAGACACCATGGTTGGACGAAATTAAACAGCATCTTACGGCCCGGGCCCTTGCGGAGATGGATCTCGAGACCTACCTGAAGGTGATCCGTCCCAGATTCTGGTACATTTCCGACGACGACCTTGCGCGCTGGCATGCCAATGCCGCCCGTGCATTACGGAGTTTGTCCACAGGTTGCGCAGATTAACGCAGATTATAGAAATCCCGTATATTCGACCAAGGGCCTTGAACAACGGCGTAACTCTAATCCCAGCGTGACTTGATGCGTGAGGCGATATTCACGCGGCCGCGGAAGTCGGTTGCGCTGTCATCCGGGTCGTGGCGGCACAGGTCAAGGTGGTCGAATGTCGCGCAGACTTTCTCGGTGAGGAACCGGCTTCGCTGCGCATAGCTGTGCGCGTCGCCGAGTCCGTGCCACTTGTGGTAATATCTCAGCGGCCAGGCGACGTAGAGAAAATCACGCGCCCTCGTCATGGCGACGTACATGAGGCGCAGTTCCTCTTCTATTTCCTCCGCGCTCCCGGTAGCCATGTCGGACGGCATGCAGCCGTCGGCGGCATGAATAATGATGACGACGTCCCATTCGCAGCCTTTGGCTGAGTGGACCGTGGATAGAACAAGCCAGTCCTCTTCCCGGAACGGAGCTCCAGCCAGATCGCTTGTTGAGGTGGGCGGATCGAGAGTGAGATCCGTCAAGAAGCTTCTTCTGGAGCGATAGCCGGCAGCGATTCTTTCAAGATTCTCCAGGTCGCGGCGGCGGACGCCAGGATTGTCGTAGCGTTTCTCGAGGAGGGGGTCGTAGAACTTCCGGATGCATTCAACATCAGGTGCAGGAGTCTTGCCACGGGTTGCCGAGAGAGTTTCCATCAACTTGCCGAGTCCGGCGATACCCTCGCGTGCGGCGGCGGGTGCGGCGAATTGTCCTATAGAACCCGGTACATTGTGATTTACCCGCACATGCTCAATTGCTCGGGATGCAACCGCAGGTCCGATGCCATCAATCAGCTGGAGTATCCGGAACCATGCGATTTCATCGCGCGGGTTCTCGATCACACGGAGGAAGCTGACGAGGTCCTTGACGTGGGCGGCTTCCAGAAATCGCAGGCCGCCATACTTGTGGTAGGCGATATTCTTTCGTGTGAGAGCGATTTCGAGCGAATCCGAGTGATGGCCGGTGCGAAACAGGACGGCCTGCTTGCGCAGGGGGATTCCCTGCTCGTAGTGTTCAAGAACAGTCTTGATGACGAATTCATCCTGGTTGGCTTCGTCCTCGCAGATCACCAGCTTGGGCCGCTGTCCAGTTGCGCGGGTTGACCAGAGGTCCTTGGTAAACCGTTCCTTTGACTGGGCAATGACAAGATTGGTTGATTCGAGGATAGGCATTACCGAGCGGTAGTTCTGAGACAGAGTTACAATCGTTGTGCCGGGGAACTGTTTCGGGAAATCGAGCATGTTGCGGACCGTTGCAGCGCGGAAACTGTATATGCTCTGAGCATCGTCGCCAACCACCATGATGTTCTTGTTGAACTTCCGCATGCCGGCAAGGATGCGTGACTGCACCGGGTTTGTGTCCTGGTATTCATCCACAAGCACATGATCGAATCGCTTGCCGATCTCTGCGGCCATGCCGTCGTCGCTGACAAGCTGCTCCCAGTAGATCAGCAGGTCGTCGAAGTCGAGTACGCCGCGCTCAAGTTTCTTGCTGACGTAGGCTTTGAACAAAGATTTCAGTTCCGTCTGCCACATTGCGCACCATGGAAAGAACCGGCGGAGCACGAGTTCCAGATCCTCGGCTCCGTTCACGCATCGCGAGTAAATGGCGAGGCAGGTTGCTTTCTTTGGAAACCGTTTATCCTTGCTGGCAAGGTCCAGATCGTGGCGCACAACATTCAGGAGATCCGCAGAATCGGCTTCATCCATTACAGTGAAGTCGTTGTCCAGGCCGGCGGCCTTGGCGTAAATCCGGAGGAGCCTGTTTGCAGTCGAGTGAAACGTGCCGCCCCAGACTTTACCTGCGAGGGCTCCATTCTGACTGGCCATTGCGGTGGCCCGTTTGACCATCTCTTCTGAAGCACGCCGTGTGAAGGTGAGCAGCAGGATGCGTGCAGGATCAATACCATTGGCGATGAGCCAGGCAACCCGGCACGCAAGTGTTTTTGTTTTGCCGCTACCGGCACCTGCTACGACGAGAATGGGACCGTCTTCGTGGGTTACAGCTTTACGCTGATCCGGGTTCAGTTCCGCGAGCCATGGCAGATCTGGAGAGTCGGGTGACATGCCGGGTAATCTAGCAGCCGCCGTTCGCGGGACGCAATGTATAAGCGAGTGGTGGTGGCGGAATTAGGTGGGACACTATTTGTCCTCTCGAATTTCTTTGCGAGCTCAATGCGACATGTCCGATGAAACTTTTCAACCATGCGAAAAACTGAGACGTTTTCGCAAACACATGTTATGAAATTGTCAAGACGAGCGACAAATCTATTGAACCTCGTCCAAAAGACATTCCTTCCGCGGTGCAAGGACGCTCTTCTACCTGAGCTAGTCGCTGTGAAGTAATTCCACGGCGCGGGTGGCACCGCGCCCTCCCGTATCGAATATATGTCTATTCATTAATGATTGGGATGGTCGACTGCCATGCCGACACTTCTATGAAGAATCCCACATGATCAGTTCGTTTCTTCTGGAGGAGTGTCGTCCCTAATATCTATTGAAATCCTTCAATAACATATCGGTGTAATTGGCGAAATCAGTGGAACACTATACTGCGCACTGAATCGTTCCGGCTTAGGCGAGGCATTGGGTAAATTGTTTGTGTTCGGCTGGACACATAAGGAGCACTGGCAGTTAAAGGGCACAAAAAAGCCCTTTGAGCAGTCCGGCCTTCTTAAAGCTTAGTTGACCAGCCAGGTCGAGCTTTTTGTAACAGCCGAACCAATCAAGGGCTACCATCTTATGTAGCATCTGTCGTGCCAACAGCCTGGAACCTGGATGGACAGGCACGAATAGAAAGTGTTTATTGAATACGAACAAGGTATCGCAACAGCAAGCGCTTGTGAAAAATCCGGGCTGCAAGAGCCTTGATGTCAGAGAGCAACATAGCTCGTCTTCTTTGTTTGAGTCGCTCGCCATGAATGCAGCCAAAGCGCTCCTACTGCCAGGACCAGGTACCAGAGCAGCAGGGCCCAGAGGGGCCACTGGCATTCTACGCTGCCGTACGGGATGTGGGCCATGAAGTCCATGCCGCGGAGCATGATTGAGACCAGCGCGAGATTGGCGTGGTTGAAGATGTCGGCGAAGAGCAGAAGACAGGGACCGAGGACGAGTGAAAGGAAGCCTGACACCAGAATAAGTGCGGCCAGCGGAATGATGGCAAGGTTGGCGGGCAGCGCGATCAGTGAAAACCTGCCGAAGTAATAGGCGGTCAATGGTGTTGAGATGAGCCAGCCGGCAACTGCCATGGCAAACAGCGACACACAATAGCGGCCGATGTCGCGCAGCAGTGTTATCCATTTTGTCTCAGGCTGGAGCCGCAAGGGGTCCGGCTCCAGCAGTTTCAGCAGGGGCCGGTCAATAAGCGGGCAGAGGATGATCAGGCCCAGCACGCAAACAAATGAGAGAATGAATCCGAGGTCGAACAGCTGGCCTGGATCGAATGCGAGGATTACGATTGCCGCGAAAGCGAGTGACGAGAGGATGTCCGGCTTCCTTCGCAGGAGCGGTGCTGAGAAATAGATGGTGGCCATGACCGCGGCGCGTACTGCACTGGCGGGCATTCCGATCGCAACTGTGTAGACGATCAGCAATGGTCCTAGGAATAGTCCCCAGTAAACCCGCGACACCCCAAAAGCCTGCAGGACGAAGATCAGGATGCCGGCGACCACCACGACATGAGAGCCAGATATGGCGATTATGTGGAGTGTTCCTGTCCAGGCGAAGTTGCTCTTGACGTCGGACGGCAGGTCCTGCCTGTAGCCGAGAATAAGTGCATGTAGAAGGCCAACCTGTTGAGGGAACTCAGCAATGCCCGTCGCCAGATAGTCGGCGACTGCGCGACGCTGTTCGTAACACCATCCAATAAAGGGGTTATCTTTGTCGACAGACAGGCAAGCGGACGCGGCAGAGTCGGCGGTCATGAAAAAGCGGCGCGGTAGGATACTGCGGCCGGACTTGTCCGACCGCAGTTTGCCGGTGATCTGCCATTGCTCGCCATAAGCGGGCGGCTTCCTTCCGGTCCAGGTTCGCAAACGGACCAGCACCGGGCTGCGGGCAATTCGTGGCGCCTCATTTGATAATTGGCGTACTGTCTCAGGCTTCAGTGTAAACTGCCAGAGGACCTGATTTGTGACGGCGGTTTCGAGCATGCCCGGATCGTCTGCGATGACACCTCGAATTTCGGCGCGAGCCCCGCCTTCGGTGCATATAGCCGCAAACGAGCAGTTATTGAAGTCTCCAATCCGCAAGGCTGCTGCTGACCAGCCGGTGAAGAAGATAGCCAGGAAGAGCGGAAGAGAGCGAACGGTGTTAATTGGCGTGGTGTCGTTTGCATTGTGGCGCCCGGATAACCTTAGCGCGATCAAGGCGAGGAGAACAAAGATCAAGGCTGCGAAGAAGACACTTAGGATAGGAGCAGATTGTGTCAGACCGCACCAGGTGCCGGCCATGAAACAGATTGTAACACCAATGAGCGGATGGCGTGAAAACATTTTCGTCAGGGATTCAGGGCATTGTACCGGCCGACACGTATCGAATCAGCAACTGCCCGCGCCGTGAACCAGCCGGCATCTTCGACGGCTTCCGGCAGAATATAGCCGCAGGCGAGAAGGGCGGTAATGGCGGCGGAGAATGTGCAGCCAGTGCCGTGCGTAGAAGTTGTCTTAACACGCGGATATTCAAATGAGTGCACTATGTCGTGGTCGTACAACACATTCGTGAGCACTTTGCCCTTCATGTGACCACCCTTTACGACGACTGCGGTCTTCCAGCGGCGACCAATTGCCTCTGCAGCCGTTTGCATGTCATGGAGCGATTTGATTTCCCGCTGGGCCAGGACTTCAGCTTCAAAGATATTTGGAGTTATGAGCGTGGCGAGCGGGAAGAGGTCGGTACACAGGGCTGTGATTGCGCCTTCGCGCAAGAGCTGTGCGCCGGAGGTTGCAATCATTACGGGGTCCACCACCAGGGGGTTGATCCGCCATTTCTTTACAGCACGGGCAACGGCACGGACGATATCTTCCGAGTAAAGCATACCTGTCTTGGCGGCGGCCACGGGAAAGGCGTCGCATATCATTTTGATCTGCTGTGCGACTATTCGTGGCGGTATTTTAGTGACACCATTGACGGCGGATGGATTCTGTGCGGTGACACAAGTGATCGCAGTTGTGCCGAAGACACCCAGCGCAGTGAAGGTCTTGAGGTCTGCCTGTATCCCGGCGCCGCCGCCGCTGTCCGAGCCGGCTATCGAGAGCGCAACGGACGAGTCCTCCACAGATTTCGCTGCCTTTGCGGCACCTTTGATCGCATGAGTCTGTGGATCAGCAGGCATTTCTCTTCTCCATTAATCTGTGAAATCTGTAGATAGTCCTTCTCAGCGGATCTGGCCGGCGCGGGCGAGGGCGAGAGCTTCAACGCTCTGGATTTCGGCAAATCCCTGGGAACTCACAGGATTCAGACCTGCACTGGCTTCCATTGAAGAGTCGGCCTCGTTGTATATGGATGCCTTGCAGCCGGTCAGGCTGTGGAATTGTATATTGCCTTTGTAGAGGCCAACAGCGACCGTGCCACTTGCGAACCTTGCAAACGAGTCAATTGCGGCTACTGCGGCCACTGTCACCGGATCATAATAGCGGCCCTCATAGATCTGATCGGCGACAAGCCGTGACATGTCCCTGAACAGGGCGGCTGCACGTTTGTCCAGTATTGCCTGATAAATCTGCTGGAGACAGAAGCCCAGGAGTTCCATTCCGGGGGCTTCATAGACTCCGCGGCTTTTTGTGCCGACGATCCGGTTTTCCAGCGCGTTCTTGATTCCAATGCCGCTCGCTCCGCCGATTCTGTTTGCTGCAAGCATTGCATCGAATGGCGAGACCGGTCTGTCATTGATCTCCACGGCGCGGGCCTTAACAAAACGCACTTTGAACTTCGTGATCTTGTCGGGCGCCTCTTGCGGCCATACGCCCATGGTTGGCTCGACGATTGTGCAGGGCGTTTCCAGACTTTCAAGATCCTCGGCCTCGTGAGATAAACCGGCCAGATTGGCATCGGTTGAATACCGCTTCTTACCACCGGCGAAAGCCACAATACCGTGCTTCTTGAGATACTGGACCATCTGCTTCCGGCCAGGGAACTCTTTCAGCAGCGCAGCATCGCGCCATGGCGCATAGACTTTCATGCCCGGTGCGAGCACATTGGTGTAGCGCTCAAAACGCATCTGATCGTTGCCCCGCCCCGTGGCGCCGTGTGCAAGCACGGTACAGCCGCGTTTCTGCATCTCCGGAAGAAGGCCGCGGACGGTTACAGCGCGGGCAATCCCGGTTGTGTTCCAGTAACCGCCGTCATACATGGCCTGCGCCTTGATGACTTCGAAACAGGCCTCGGCCATCGGAGTCTTCAGATCAACGATGGTAGTCTTTACGCCGCATGGCGCCATCTTCCTGCTGACTTCACTGATGTCCTTGACGTCAGGCTGTGCCAGGTCGGCCGCAAAGCAGGCAACGCTCATTCCGAGATCGGACAATTTCTTTGTAATCGTCCGGCTGTCCAGTCCACCTGAAACGCAAATGCCGACTTTTTCTTCGCTCTTCAACAGGTCTGTGATAGTCATTTTATGCCACCCACTTTGCCAAAGCTTTGTCTATAATCTCAAGCGCCTGTCTGATCTCTGCCGGGCTTACCGTAAGCGCCGGCAGGAAACGCACCACGGATTACGCCGTTGCGAGTGAGATCAGTACCATTCCGTTCATGATATCCACGAGTGGTTTTGCGGGCTGATCCAGAACCATGCCCACCATCAAGCCGGCGTTGCGCACTTCCTTGATACGCGGATATCTGGCCTTCAGGGCATTGAGTCCTTTTACGAACTGCCTGCCGCGTTTTGCCGCCTTGTCAACGAGCCCTTTTTCTTCCATGACTTCGATCACGGCCAAAGCGGCGGCGCAAGCCAGAGGCGTGCCGCCGAACGTGCTGGCATGGTTGCCGGGCTGGAATACGTCGGACATGCGCGGCGTGGCGGAGATTGCGCCGATCGGGAAGCCGTTCCCGAGGGCCTTTGCCATTGAGAATGCATCTGGCTGTACGCCGTAAGCCTGAAAGCCGAACCAGTGGCCGGTACGGCCCATGCCGCATTGGACTTCATCACAAAGCATCAAGATGCCCTTCTCGTCACATAGCGCGCGGAGACCCTGCATGAACTCAGGTGTTGCCGGAATGATTCCGCCTTCGCCTTGTACTGCTTCCACAAGCACAGCCGCAGTTTTATCGGTGAGCAGTGCGCGGACTGAATCCAGATTATTGAACTCCGCATAGCTGAAACCGATTGGCATGGGTTCAAAGCCCTTCTGGACCTTTGTTTGTCCGGTGGCGGCGGCAGTTGCCAGTGTACGACCATGGAAGGAATTCTTCATGGTAATGACTTCGTACCGGCCCTTGTCATGGCCATACAACCGTGCCAGCTTGATCAAACCCTCGTTAGCTTCCGCGCCAGAGTTGCAGAAGAAGCACTTGCCGCCGAGGGAATGCCTGGAAAGTTTCTCCGCGAGTCGCCCCTGGTTTTCGGTATAGTACAGGTTTGAAACATGCACGAGCTCCTTCGCCTGATTGCGAATGGCGGCTGTCACCTTCGGATTGCAGTGTCCAACACTGCACACGGAAATCCCGGCGATAAAATCCAGATATTCCCTGCCCTCGGCATCCCACACCTTGCAGCCTTTTCCCTTCACGAGCACGAGACTTCGTGAGTAAGTCGGCATCACATACTGGTTGTATTTCGCAATGATTTCTTCAGCCTTCGACATTATGCATTCCTCATTCGTGTTCATTTGCAACGATTTCTGTGCCTACCCCTTTGTCGGTGAATACTTCCATCAAGAGGGAGTGTGGCATACGACCGTCGATCATATGCACTTTCTTCACTCCCGCCTGGAGCGCCTTTATGCCGCTGTTTACCTTGGGCAGCATGCCACCATCTATGACGCCTTCTTTCACAAGGCCTTCCACGTCGCTTGAATCAAGGGTCGGGATCAGCGTTGATTCATCCTTTGGATTTCGCAGTAATCCCGGTACATCGGACAGGAAGACCAGTTTTCTTGCCTTCAGCGCACCTGCCAATGCTGCCGCTGCAACGTCTGCATTTATGTTGTGGATCATTCCATCTTTGCCGATGCCGAGGGGAGTGATCACAGGAATGATGCGCTTTCTCAGCAGGGCTTTTATGAGTTTTACGTCGGCCTGGTAAGGTTCACCGACAAATCCCCAGTCGAGGGTCTCGCCGGTCTCGGGATCAACCTGTTTTGCTCTGGTGACTGCGAACACATCCTCGCCGTTCAATCCCTGCGCCTGTGCGCCCATTCGCATCAGTGAGGCCACGATGCCGGGATTGATCTCCTGCTTCATGACCTGCTCCACGATCTTAATGGATTTCTCGCACGTTACACGCAGGCCTTTGACGAACTTTGACTCGACGCCTTCCGATTTCATTTTGCGCGATATGCATTTTCCGCCGCCGTGGACAATGATCGGACACATACCGACACATTCCATGAACGCAATGTCGAGCAATATGCTGTCGGAGTGAGACTTGTCTTCCATCGCGCTGCCGCCGAATTTCACAACGACCACGGCATTGCGGAACCGCTGGATGTAGGGCAATGCCTCGATCAGCACACTGGCTTTCTCAATTATTTTCTGCATAAGTTCCCTTCAATACAAATAAGTAAATACGCTCGAAAAAAGGCATCTAACAGCATTGCTAAGTCATGTAATCGGCGTTGATCTTTATATACTCCTCGGTGCAATCGCATGTATAGACAGTATCGGTGCCCTTGCCGAGGTGGAGATTGATGACCACTGAAAAGCTCTTTCTTGCAAAGACCTTCTCCAGATCCTTCAGTTCCACTCCCGGAGCACGGCGGCCATTCTTTACTGCTGGCAGCGCATCAAACCGTATTTCCGTCAACTCTTCCTTTATTTTGGCGCCGGAGTAGCCCACGGCATCAATGATTCGGCCCCAGTTCGGGTCGCCTCCGCACCATGCAGTCTTTACAAGAAGGGAATTTGCCACTGCACGCGTTGCTTTTCTGGCATCGGCGTCTGATGCGGCGCCGCGTACGACGACGGTGACGAACTTAGTGGCTCCTTCGCCGTCGAGCACTATCTTCATGGCCAGTTCTTTTGTTGCCTGGTTCACTGCTTTGACGAAGACCGGCCAGTCACGATGTTCTGTGGTTAGCAACTTATTGCCAGCGAGGCCGTTTGCCATGATCAGGACCGTGTCGTTGCAGCTCTGATCGCCGTCGATGGTAATCCGGTTGAAGCTCTCGACTACGGCTGCTGACAGGCATTTTTGAAGGGCTTTTGCGTCAACAGCGGCGTCCGTGGTGAGGAATCCCAGCATGGTGGCCATGTTGGGCTCGATCATACCGGCGCCTTTTGCCATGCCGCCGAGACGAACAGGCTTTCCGTCCACCTTGAATTCAAACGACACCTGCTTGTCCACGGTGTCAGTGGTCATAATTGCCTTTGCGGCGTCGGGACCCCCGCGGCGGGATAGCGCCTGTGCAGCCATCTTGATTCCGGCCTCAATCCTGTCCATTGGCATGGGCAGACCGATGGTGCCGGTGGAGCATGGGAAGACCAGTTTCTTGGCGATGCCAAGTTCGGCGGCAGTCAGCGAAGACATTCTGTGAGCGGCCTGCAGGCCCTCTGGACCGTTGCAGGCGTTGGCATTGCCGGCGTTGATAACGACAGCCTGGGCCTTGCCGGCCTTTATCAATTTCCTGCAGAGTTTGACGTGATTTCCCTTGATCAGGTTTGTGGTGAACATGCCGGCAACGGAAGCTGGTACGTCAGAAACAATCAAAGCCATATCACGCTTTGGCGACTTGATTCTGGCTTCTATACCGGAGGCTCTATATCCTTGCGGGGCAGTTACGCCGCCTGGAACAATCTTACATCCCTTCATACTCTCCCCTGACTTTTGCTGAATCAACAAACCTTCGGATAATCTGAAATAGAACGCAGAATGTCTAACACAAAAGAGTACTCAATAGACGACGGCCGCATATATGGGGTGCCCGGCCAGCTTGGCCCGGCCATTTAGGAATGCCAGCTCTACCAGGAAATCCACTTCTACCACGCAACCGTCGCCAGTCTCAATCAACTGGACGGCGGCAGCAGCAGTGCCGCCGGTTGCGAGGAGGTCATCGATCAGCAGAACTTTCTCGCCTTTCTTGAAGGCGTCAATGTGAACGGCGATGGTGGCCGAGCCGTATTCCAGATCATAACTGACCTCATGCGTTTTGT
This sequence comes from bacterium, assembly GCA_037134535.1. Taxonomy (GTDB): domain Bacteria; phylum Verrucomicrobiota; class Kiritimatiellia; order SPBP01; family SPBP01; genus JBAXKQ01. The sequence continues at coordinate 990 of JBAXMA010000016.1, read as the reverse complement.
AAGGTAGTTTACCCTTTTTTCGGATCGGTACGAATCCGGCATTAAGCCGGTAAGCCAGGGCGCTTCCGAAAATGAACCCTCGCGCATCAATAGCGGCAACTTTAGCGATGCCGTTAGCCTTGTGCCGCTCGACGAAGATATCAATTGCTGCACGAAACAGCTCCGGATCTGACAAGACCGGCGTGATGTCCTTGAAGATGATCCCTTTCTTCGGAAAATCTGGCAAATCTCTGATTGCATGCTTGATACGATCGATGTCCATTGCGCATTCTCCTTTGCCCGACCTGTTCTGCAGACCGGGTCAGCTGCTACGTGTACTACTTTGAGATGTCGGCAGCAAGCCGGGAGTAGGGGGATTTGTAATGCGTCAGAAGCTGTGAAATAATCTCCTGCGCGGGTGGCATCTCACAGGTGCTAAATTCAGGCCCTTGCCGCATCCATACTAATTAGTGATGGCCGGTCTGTAGAAGGTCGGGATGCCAGAGGCTGGAGGATTGACGTCCCACCAGTAGTTTGTGCCCGAGATGGAAGCCTGCCTGTCGAGGTTGCTTCCCCGCAGTTCCCACGTGGAGTATCGCAGGTTGGTGGATCGGTATACTTGCATGTATGTATACACCCCGCTGTTGGTTGTGGCATACCATGATATACGATTTGAGCCCGGCCTGTACAGGGTCGAGAGTACTTTGAAAACCGAGAACCTGTTGGTTGGATCAGTTCCTGCTTGATATTCCTGCCATGCATACGATTTATCGCCGTCATCGTCGGTCCAGTCGGCGATGCTGGGGTCGCCGGAATAACCATAGGACAGAAGCCATGCGATTGGAGTGCCATTGGTTGTGAATGCAGGTGCGGACTGGAACCATGCCTGGATGGTATGTGAGTTCGTGACACTGGTGAACGTCCAGCTGTTAGTGATGCCTTTGGATACGGAGTCAACGACCACGTTTGAGATGGTGTAGCCAAGGTTGGTTGAGATGGAGAACGTCTGGT
>JBAXMA010000015.1:0-21103 GCA_037134535.1 bacterium | reverse complement strand
GGCTCCGCCTCGCTGAGGACGAGAACGATGGATAAGTTAGCGAACGTGCGCCGTGTGAGTCCTTAGCTTGATAGCTATGGGGCCAACGCTCCCGATGAGCCGCGATTACGGCAGATGCAACTAATCGCAGATGTGCCCCTAACTTTTTCGCCGCGATTCCTTGACATGCCTATACAGCTGTTACATCTTCACGCGAAGTAAACAAATGAAAGCCAGCATCCTCCGGGATTGAACGATTCGTCGGTGACTGACAGGAGATTACATGAAATCAAACAGTAGAAACTTGTACAGGAACAATTTCGGCATTGTTGCGGCGATAGCGCTGCTCCTCTTTCCCTTTGCAGGACAGGCAGCTGACCCGGCTACGCCCGATCTGGCTGTGCCATCCGCGCCTGTGGTTAAGATGCCTACCAGCCGCAGCATTTACGCGCCACCACCAGCCGGGCAGACCGCACCGCAGGCGCTGCGAGCCGCAGTCATTGATCTGGCAACGACTTATGGTACTCGTTATCCGCAGGGTGCAGCGTTCCTGGCACGACTGGAAGCTATTGAAAAGCAGGATGCACCTGGCACCTCACCTGATTTTAAAGCACTCCAGCGCGAAGCGTTGCTGGCTAATCCCCTTCTTGCCGGCCAACTGCTGGCCTACGTCGTCCGCGCCCAGTACAGGGGCGATCACCACAACACCGAGACAATGTTCCAGACCGGCGAGTGTAATACGGGGTCATTCTGCGGCCCTGGCGCACTGAAGACTCTGGACCTTAAGACCGGTAAGACGAACACGCTCGTTGATGTGCCGCAGGGCATTGCCCGCGATCCCGAAGTACGATGGGATGGCAAGAAGATTGTCTTCTCCATGCGCAAGGACATCAAAGATGACTACCACATCTACGACATCAATCCCGATGGCACCGGGCTGAAGCAGCTGACCTTCGGTGGTGGCATCACGGACATAGACCCTTTCTATCTAGCCGATGGCCGGATCGCACTCTCTTCCACCCGCGAGCCGAAGTACTGCATGTGCAATATTCATATAATGTGCAATCTCCACGTCATGGACGCAGATGGGGCGAACATTCACCAGATCAGCAAGAACACCCTCCACGACGCGCACGGTTCACTCATGGACGATGGCCGCATTCTGTACGATCGCTGGGAATACATTGACCGTAACTTCGGCGATGCCCAGGCACTCTGGACCACAAACCCTGACGGCACTCAGCACCTTGTCTACTTCGGCAACAACACCCCCACACCCGGTGGGGTGATAGATGCCCGCCAGATTCCCGGTACAGAGCTGGTCATGGCGCTTCTCGGCGTCTGCCATGGTGTTCCGTCCGGGGCCCTTGCGATCATTGACCGGAGCTACGGCGTGGATGGCCGGCAACCGATACTCCGGACCTGGCCCCTCGACGCGATCAACAGGGTCCGCGACTCCGGCACAGCCAACGGTGCATGGGACGGTCTCGGCGGCCCTTATGAAGACCCGCTTCCGCTGAGCGCAAAGTACTTCCTTGTGTCAAGACATGGCGCGATACTGTTGCTCGATGTTTTCGGTAACGAAACCGAGGTCCAACGCGAGGGCCCCGGCTGCTATGATCCCCAGATCATTGCTGCAAGGCCAGTGCCGCGCGTTATTCCAGAACGCCGGAACTTTGAGAATAAGGAAGGCACGTTCTACGTCTACGATGTTTACGAGGGAACCCACATGGCCGGTGTCAAGCGGGGAGCAGTGAAGTCCCTACGCGTGATCGAGTCCCTCGAAAAGCGCAACTGGACGGAACCGGCATGGAACGGACAAGGAGTCGAACGTCCGGCAATCAACTGGCATGATTTCAGCGTAAAGCGCATACTAGGCACTGTTCCAGTGGAATCCGACGGCAGTGCACACTTCACGGTACCGTCCGACCGCTTCATATACTTCCAGCTCCTTGATGAAAAAGGGATGATGATCCAGTCAATGCGCAGCGGCACTGTCGCGCAGTCTGGCGAGCGCACCGGTTGCACCGGCTGCCACGACAACCGGCTCACTGCACCACCGGTAGCAACTTCAAGGATGCCAATCGCTCTGAAACGGCCCCCGACCAAGCTGAACGGATGGCGTGGACCGGAGCGTGCATACAACTACCTGGCCGAAATGCAGCCAGTCTGGGACCGCAATTGCATCAAGTGCCATGACTTCGGCAAAGACGGCGCAAAGAAGATCATCCTGGCCGGAGACAAGAATGGCGCTTTCAATATCTCCTATACAGCACTGTGGCGCAGTGGTCTCCTTCGCGTCGTCGGCGGAGGGCCAGCGGAGATCCAGCAGGCTTACAGTTGGGGATCTCATGCATCGCCCCTTGTCCAGACGATCATCAAAGGCCATCATGACATCAAGCTCAGCGACGAGGATTTCGACCGGATGGTGACATGGGTAGACTTGAACGCTCCATATTACCCCTCGTATGACAGTAATTTTCCGAAAGGCGCGTATGGCCGGTCACCAGGCGGGGCGCCCCATGTCAACGACATGGATATCTGCTATGACAGGCCCGAGATGAGCCCCGGACTGGAACGACTGAAGAACGATCAAGTTAAATACAAGACTGCGCTTGAGGCTATCCGCGCCGCCAAGGCCATTCTGGAAGCATCACCACGACCAGACATGCCCGGCTTCGTCCCCTGCCCGACTGATAAGGCACGGCTCGACAAGTACGACGAACGGCGGAGACTCGAAGCTAAGAGCAGGCAGGCTATTCGCGACGGCAAGAAGTTCTACGAAGCATCGGAACTGCCTGGAACGAACGGTGTGCCGCTCGCAGCGAGGTAGTAAAGAGTGGCCGGAAGAACAAGAATGTCTAATCGATCTCAGAATATGACGTGCATTGCTAAACTTCCTGGTTCTGTATTCCGTCCTTCTGGTTGGACACTCATCCTTGCTGTCGTCGTGTTAGCCGGCATGACCGCAGCCACATCGCATGCCATCGCAGGCGAGATCAGATTCGACTTCGAGACCGGTGATCTTCAGGGTTGGAAGGTAGTCGAAGGCCAGTTTGCCCGAACGGTAACCGATCGCGCGAATTACCATAACGGCAGCGCTTATGCCTCGCGACAGGGTAAGTACCATCTGTCCACCGTTGAAGGCGCCAACAATGTCTCCGCAGATAATCAGAAGGGTGTAATTGAGTCGCCGGTCTTCAAGCTTGAAGGTCCGGAGATCTCATTCCTCATCGGCGGCGGATCGCAGCCCGACACTTACGTCGCTCTCTGCACGATAGACGGCAAAGAACAGGTGCAGGCCCGCGGACAGAACTCCGAAGTGATGTCCAGGGCTCAATGGAAAGTGCCGCAGCTTATCGGCAAGCAGGTCTTCCTCCGGGTCTTTGATGGCAATGAGGGCGGATGGGGCCACATCACTCTGGATGACGTCATCGCCACTGGTACCCTTGATGCCAAGGCCACAGCCGGGCAGTTTGCAAACCGGAAAAAGGCGCTGTCACTCCAGCCAAGGGGCGATGGCAGTATCGTCCCCGTCGAATCGCTCAAACTGGCAATCGAGGACCTGATCGCAACGTTCGGCGACCGATACAAGGGCGGCAAAGGATTTCTGAAGGATCTGGCTGAAATCCAGAAACTCTCCGAAAACGGAACTGGAGATCAGGCTGAACTGAAAGCGAAACTTGCTGAGCTTCAGCAGAAGGCACTGCTTGCCAACCCGCTGGTGAGCGGCCAGGAGATATTGTATGTGGCCAGGCCCCAGTACCCGGCTGTTTACCACGCTATCGACACTCTGTTCCAAGTCGGCGAGTCGACCGACCTGCTCTTCCCTGATCGTTACGTGCCTGGCGGCGCACTGAAGGCCTTGAATGTTTTAACCGGCGAAACGCGTACTCTTGTCGAGTCCACGCAGGGTACCGTGCGCAGTCCATGCATTCATTTTGACGGCAGGAAGATCCTCTTCGCAATGCGTCGCAACGCCAAAGAGGATTACCACCTCTTTGAGATCAATGTCGACGGCAAGGAGCTTAAGCAACTTACATTCGCGCCTGGGATAAGTGACTTCGACCCGATCTATCTGCCCGACGGCGGCATTGTGTTTTCTTCCACGCGCGAACCGAAGTTTAATATGTGCAGTCAGGACATCGGCGCTAATCTCTTCCGCATGGACGGTGACGGCGCGAACATCCATCAGATTACAAAGAGTACCCTGTTTGAGAATCAGGCCAGCCTGATGCCGGACGGTAGAATCGTCTACAAACGCTGGGAATATGTGGACCGGAACTTCGGTGACGCCCATGGGTTCTGGACCGTCTTTCCGGACGGAACGCAACAGGCAATCCTATGGGGAAATAACAAGGCCGATCCAGCAGCGGTTTACTATCCTCGCATGATCCCTGGAACAAGGCAGCTGCTGTGCATTCTCAGCACTCATCACGGCAACATGTGGGGCGCACTTGGGATTATTGATCCGCATATCGACACCGACCTCAACGCATCCATTCTCCGCACCTGGCCGGCGAACGTCCGCAACTCACTCAGAGACACCGACCGGTTTGACTGCGACCGCCTCGGTCGCGTGAACCCAAAGTACGAGGACCCGTGGCCGCTCAGCAGCAAGTACTTCCTCTGCTCAAGAAGCGGTCCTCAGGGAATGGGCATATACCTTCTGGACATATTTGGAAATGAGATACTCGTGCGCAGCGAGGCGCCTGGTTGCTTCAGCGCAATGCCGTTGGCTTCATCCATACGGCCGCCTGTCATTCCTGCGAGGCGTGACTTTAAGAACGAGCCCGGCACACTCTATGTTGCCAATATTTACGACGGCACTCACATGAACGGGGTAACTAACGGCTCGGTGAAGAAGCTGAGGATCGTCGAGTCGCCTGAGAAGCGCTCGTGGTGCGGACGATCGGATGCGGCCGGCAAATGGGATGGTCAGGGCTTTCAGGCTCCTGGCATGAACTGGCATGACTTCACCGCCAAGCGTATCATCGGCACAGTGCCGGTGGAGAGTGACGGCAGTGCTTACTTCACGGCACCATCTGACAAGTTTATATTCTTTCAGCTCCTTGACGAAAACGACATGATGATCCAGTCGATGCGCAGCGGCACGGTCCTGCAGTCCGGCGAGAGGACCGGATGCGTCGGCTGCCACGACAACAGACTGTCCGCCCCTCCTCCCCAAGCCATCGTGCCACTTGCTCTACGCCGCGCACCGAGCACGATTGAGTCATGGTACGGGCCATCCCGGATATTCAGCTACATGGCTGAAGTACAGCCTGTGCTGAATAAGCATTGCGTACAATGCCACGACTTTGACAAGCCCGCTGGTAAGAAGCTGCTGCTCGCCGGCGACCGCGATCCATACTTCAACGCCTCCTACACCGAATTGTGGCGGAAGAAATACATCACGGTAATTGGTGCCGGGCCCGCAGGCATCAGGCAGCCGTACTCGTGGGGTTCGCATGTAAGCCGGCTCGTAAAGATCATCCGCGAAGGGCATTCTGCTGAGAGCGGCGGCCCAGGACTTGACAAACTCAAGCTGGACAAGGAGAGCTTTGACCGGATCGTGACCTGGATCGACATTAACGCACCGTATTATCCAACGTACGACAGCGCGTACCCTGTTAATGCGGGTGGGCGCTCACCACTGGACGATGGTCAACTGGGCCGACTTGGTGCACTCACTGGAGTCAACTGGGGCGCTCAACGCTCCTGTGGATCCAGCTCAGGACCGTGGTTGAGCTTCGACCGGCCTGAACTTTCTCCCTGCCTGGCAAAGCTCGACAAGAGCACTCAACCATACAAGGATGCGATCGAAATCATACAGGCCGGCAAGGACATGCTAGCCAAACAACCGCGGGGCGACACATTAGATTTCGTCCCCTGCGAGAAAGACCGGCAGCGTGCGGAATTCTACAGCCAGAGAGTTAAAGTGGAACTCGCCAATCGACAGGCTATTCGCGACGGGAAGAAGCTGTATGAGCAAAAGCTGACAGGAGAGACGAAGTGAAGTCGGGAGCAGTGCTCAGGAGAGAAGAGTTCGGGTTCTAGAACGATTTTGATCACGATTAATATTGCAGTTGCAACTGCAGGTGATAAATCGAGCAGGTGTCAGCTTGGTATTCATCCAGAACACAGGACACTGCACACTTGATTTGAGTAACTGCGCAGGCAGGACGGGACAGCTTGTCCCGCCGCAGAATGACATCTGGGTAGTTACGGTTGTTATAAGCAAACACAAAGAGAAAAGGAACGAAGAATGAGTAAAACTAAATTAAGCAGAACTTTGACGGCTAATGCCCTTGGACTGGGACTCGCCGCACTTACGTGCCTGACCGCGTGCAGTGGCCAGGCTAAGTCGCGGGACTCAAAAGATGCTAGTGCCTATTCGCCTGTGGCTGTTGTTTCAGATGCGGCTGGCACAGGAGTATTCGTCGCGGAATATCTGACCAGGCAGATCGTTCATGTAGCGCTGGCGGATGGACACGTGGATAAGATTGCCAGCCTTGATGCCTCACCGTCGGGTATTGCACTCGACGCAAAGGCTGGCCGTCTATATGTAACGCTTGATTCGCCTGACGGCAAAGTGCTTGCCCTCGATGCAAAATCAGGGAAGCAGCAATTGTCACTGGACGTTGGCCACTCACCAGTTGGTCCCGCGCTGACAACTGACGGTGCGCTCCTCGCGGTCTGCAACCGCTTCAACAACAACGTAAGCCTGGTGGATGTTAAGACAAAAAAGGAACTTGGCCGTGTGGCGGTGCCGCGCGAACCGGTGGCCGCTGTGTTTTCGCCAGACGGAAAGTGGCTTGTGGTCGCCAATCTCCTGCCAACCATGGCGGGAAATGCGGACTATGTAACTGCAGCGGTCAGCCTGATCAGCCCGGCATCAAAATCGGTCGTAACCAACGTCCTTCTGCCCAATGGTTCTACATCATTGCGCGGAGTATGCGTCTCGCCGGACGGCCAGTTTGCCTATGTTACACACTCACTCGGCCGGTACCAGTTGCCTACAACGCAGCTGGAACGCGGTTGGATGAATACAAGCGCCATCAGCATTATCGACCTTACCGGAACAAACTCATCAGCAACCGTCCTGCTGGACGATCTGGACCTCGGCGCAGCTAATCCGTGGGGCATCGCCTGTTCTGCCGACGGTCAGCGCATACTGGTAGCCCATGCCGGCACGCACGAGATCAGTATTATTGACCGGCAGGCCCTGCATGATCGGCTTGCTCGTGTTGCAAAGGGCGAGAAAGCCGGCGTTTCCACCTCCCTGGCCGACGTGCCAAACGACCTCAGCTTCCTGGTTGGAATTCGCCAGAGGGTGCAACTTCCAGGCAACGGTCCGAGAGGACTGTGCGTGGCAGGCGACAAAGCCGTAGCCGGAATGTACTTCAGCGATGATCTGGCAGTTGTCTCTTTGACAAACGCCACGACAGCGGCGAGAACTGTGTCGCTTGGTACCAAGGCGCCCTTGTCCCAAATACGTACCGGTGAGATGTTCTTTGGTGATGCACAGCTGTGCTTCCAGAAATGGCAAAGCTGCGCTTCATGTCATCCCGACACACGCGTCGACGGTCTGAACTGGGACCTGCTCAATGACGGCATCGGTAATCCCAAGAATACAAAGAATATGCTGATGTGCTTCCAGACGCCGCCGTCCATGAGTCTTGGCATCCGTGAAGACGCCGGCAAAGCAGTGCGAGCCGGCCTCAAGTTCATTCAGTTCGCTGTCCGGCCGGAAACAGATGCACTGGCTATCGATGCGTATCTCACGAGCATGCAACCGGTCCCGAGCCCGCATCTGGTCAAGGGCAAACTCAGCGATTCCGCCAGCCGTGGCTTGAAGATCTTCAAGAGCACCGGTTGCGCAGATTGTCATCCCGGTCCGCTCTTCACTGATTTGAAATCTTACGACCTTGAGCTCGGAGAAGGACAGGACAAGGGAAAGGCGATGGATACCCCCACCCTCGTTGAGTCCTGGCGCACAGCTCCTTATCTTCATGACGGTCGCGCATCCGACATGAAGGATGTCTTTGTACGGCACAACCCGAAGGATCTTCACGGTCGGACGAAGAAGCTGTCGCCGAAAGAACTGGACGATCTGGTTGAGTATGTGCTGTCGTTATAAAGGAGGAATGCAAATATGACGAACATTGCAATAACACACTTTCAATGGGACATGGTACTGGCCCCGCTTTCATTGATCGTTATGCTCGTTTTCGCCGGGTGTGTCACTGACCGGAGTACGCAGGTAGACTCTCACGGTTGCAAAACATCAGCAGGACTGGTGCAAGTCACGGTTAAACAGGCCTTCTACAATGCAGATGGTTCCTTTTCTGGAGCAGCAGCAAAGAAAGCCTACTTCGAGCTGATGCGTGCCCACAGGTATCCGGTATCAAAACTCCTGGAGACCGATCAGTTCTGGGTATGCGACTTCACTCAGGGCGACTTCACAAAGCTCGGCATGGGCGGCATATTCTGGATCAATGCCAAAGGCCAGTACAGCGAGGCCGGCGCGAAGGCATACGATGGTGCTTTTAAGGCAGCCTCGTACGGCTACCTTGGTCACGAGATATACCTCCTCCCCGGGCAGATGCTGCCGGAGCACCGGCACGTCGGCGGCACCGAAGGGTTCGGTCCCAAGATGGAAGGCTGGCATGTACGCTACGGTTCGGCCCAGTTCTTCGGTGAGCACAAGAGCGCTGCCGGCGAAACGGCAATCAGCGAGATGCCGGTTGCCGAACGCCCCTGGGGCTATGGCCAGAACTGGTTCAAGTCGAAGTATGTTGTTACTCGTACCGCAGGTGAGCTCTACAGCCAGGAAAACCCTGAGGCCTGGCACTTCTTCCGTGCCGGCCCCGAAGGTGTCATAGTGAGCGAATACGCTACGTATCACAATCAGGTAGAGTTCAGTAAACCTGGCATGGCTTTCAAGAATACCGAAGCGTCAGTACAACCCAAATCGGCGTCTCAAGGCAAGTAGAAGAAAGGAAGGAACATCAATGAGAGAGTTACATCATTTCGGTATCCCGACGAGTAAGCCGCAGAAGAACGAGATCTACCTTGAAGGCGCTAAACTCTATGTCACTGACGTTGATAAGAGCCCCAACAAGATCGAGTGGCTTCGCTTTGAGAAAGGAAGCCCGATGCCCGAGCTGCTGCAGACATCCGCGCATATCGCCTATAAGGTCAAGAATCTGAAGGCCGCCATGTCTGGCAAGAAGGTACTTCTGAAACCCTTCTCGCCAGCGCCGGGCCTTACTGTAGCATTTGTGGTGGAAGAAGGCATACCGGTGGAACTCATGCAGGAAGGCTGAGACCATACATCCCGGACAACACCTAACGTTTCCGGTAATGGAGGTCGCGGTGGCACCTGCGCCTGAATATAGTCAGCACGCTTGAGGGACGGAACGACAAAAGAGAGAGAGGACGCATCTCATGAGCATGAAGAAGTTCATCAATAACCCGGATAACCTGACAGCTGAACTGTTGGAAGGATATTGCGGGGCGTTTCCGGATAAAGTGAAACTAGTTTCGGGCAAGATTGTTATGCGCACCCAGCCGAAGGACCGTGGCAAGGTAGCCATTCTCACCCTTGGCGGTGCCGGTCACGAACCTGCCCTGAGCGGATTTGTCGGTGAGGGTATGCTCGATGCGTCCGTTGTCGGCGACATCTTTGCTGCACCCGGCGCTCCTAAGGTCATCGAAGCCATGCGCCTGTTGAAGCGCGATGCGGGTATTCTCTTTGTAGTGCTTAACCACGCAGGTGACGTCATGAGCGGCAATATGGCCATGGAAATGGCCTTGAAGGAAGGCATCAAGGTAAAGATGCTCCTCACCCACGAAGACATAGCGCCTGGCGCAAACGCTCCCGCAGAGGACCGTCGCGGGCTGGTTGGCTGCGTCTCCCTGTACAAGGTGGCAGGCGCAGCGGCAGAGGCCGGACAATCTCTGGACGAGGTCTATGCCGTCGCTGACAAGTTCAACAACCGCATGGCTACTCTCGCTGTTGCACTCAAACCAGCCACGCACCCTCAGTCCGGCCAGGAGATATTCTCTCTGGCCGATGATGAGATGGAAATCGGGATGGGCCAGCACGGCGAGGCAGGAACCGGTCGCTCCAGCAAACTGTCGGCGGACGAGACTGCAGTGAAAATGGTGGTTCAACTGCTTCTTGCGGTGAAGGCCAAAAAAGGCGACAGACTGCAGGTCATGATCAACGGAGCCGGGGCAACCACACAAATGGAAATGTTCATCGTCTTCCGCCGGGTCAAGCAATATATCGAAGAAGCCGGCATGAGCGTGGCGCATGCCCGTATCGGTGAGTATCTTACAGTGCAGGAGATGGGCGGCTTCCAGATGTTCGTCGCCAATGTGGACGATGAACTGATCCGACTCCTGAATGCTCCGGCGAATGCGCCTTTCTGGACTGTTCGCTGAACATTCACAGGATAATGACATGGTAGATCGAGTTGATTATGCGCGCCTGACTGAAATGCTTCGGAAGGCGGCTGACAAAATCAAGGCAAACCGTGACTACCTGTCAAGACTCGATGCTGCAACCGGGGACGGAGATCACGGCATTGCAGTTTGCAAGGTGGCCGATGCTATCATTGCTACGATCGGTAAGGATGAAAGCCGCAATATTGCAACGGTGCTCAAGGATATCGGGTGGGCTGTTATGTCAACCGATGCGGGTTCGACAAGCCCGCTCTATGGGTCCTTCTTCATGGGCATGAGCAGCAGCAAGGCTGCGGGCAACGAAGCCCTCGATGCTTCAGGATTTGCCGCAATGCTCGACGAGGGCATGGCAGGTCTGCGAAAGAATACGAAAGCGGAAGTTGGCGGCAAGACCATGATTGATGCGTTGGTTCCTGCCATGGCGGCAATTCACACGAGCATCGATTCGGGCCGGAGTCTGGCACAGGCACTGACTGATGGAGCGGGAGCAGCCGTGAACGGCGCGGAAGCAACCCGTGATATGAAGGCATTGTTCGGCCGCGCTAAGAATATCGGTGAAAGATCAATAGGACACATCGACCCCGGGGCGATATCAATGTCGCTCCTGTTTGTCGGAATAAAGGAGGGATACGAACATGGCTGATACAACAGGCAATCAGGAATCTAAAGACTACGGTATCGGAATTCCGGTCACAAATACGGTCTACCCTTTGAGAGGTTCCAACAACTACGACTGGGGCATGAAAGACAGGTTGTCGCGGGTATTCAGCCCGAAAACCGGTAAGACTGTGATGCTGGCCTTTGATCACGGCTATATCATGGGACCAACCTCCGGTCTGGAGCGGATCGATATTACAATCGCACCCCTGCTTGAGCATGCTGACTGCCTTATGTGCACACGCGGCATTCTGCGCGCTTGCGTGCCACCCACCTACAATAAGGCCATCTCGTTGCGATGTTCGGCCGGGTCCACGGTTCTGACCGAGCTGAACGACGAATGCATCGGTGTCGAAATTGAGGATGCCATCCGGCTGAACGCCAGCATGATGGCCGTCATGGTCGGCATCGGCAGCAAGTACGAGGCACTGACAATCCGAAACCTCTGTAAAATGATTGAAACCGGCAACCGCTATGGCATCCCCACCCTGGGAGTTACCGCTGTCGGCAAGGAGCTTACCCGCGACTCACGCTATCTGGGACTTGCAACACGAGTTCTGGCAGAAAACGGAGCGCAGGTGATCAAGACCTATTTCTGCGAGGAGAAGTTTGAGCAGGTTGTTGCCGCGTGTCCAGTACCGATAGTCATAGCAGGCGGCAAGAAGCTGCCGGAACTGGAAGCCCTTACAATGGCCTATCTCGCCATTCAGCAGGGTGCATCAGGGGTCGATATGGGTCGGAACATCTTTCAGGCTGACAACCCTGTGGCGATGATCACGGCTGTAAAAGCTGTTGTCCACAACGGCGAAACACCCGCAAACGCCTTCAAAATGTACAATGAATTAAAGAAGAGTAAATGAGGAACGAGGGATGTGTGTTTAGAAATATGTCATTAATGGCCGTGCTGGCGATATGCAGCGTTGCCACTGCCATCGCCGCCCCATCGGCGCCTCCGGCTGTGCCGGAAGCGCTGATGGGATTCCGTACATCGGAGGGCGTTATTTGCAATACTACGCCAACGCTGCGACTAGCCATCGAAGACCTGATTACTACATTCGGCAAGCGCTATCCGCAAGGCCCGGCGTTTCTGGAACGGCTAGCCAAGATGGGTACTAATGCGATTCCCGCGGAATTGGCGGCTCTGGCCTCAGAAGCTCTGCTTGCCAACCCTCTTCTGGATTTTGACAAGCTGCTTCTCGTCCGTCGAAACCCGGGGCAGCTCTGTCTGCCTCAAAACTGGCAGGGAAATTGCGCGCTGCCCCGCGGCAACGTCGGCAACGAAATAGCAGTACTCTCGCCCGTCAGACCCGACGGCATTCTGACAAATCTCTTCAAGCCGGCAAGCGGCCAGTTTGTTGGCGATATTGACCTTCATTTTGATGCCGACAGGCTGCTGTTCTCGATGCCCAACGCCCAGCAACGATTCCAGGTCTGGGAAATCAAGATCGACGGAACGGGACTGCGCCAGATCACAAAGTCAGAACCGGACATCGACAACTATGACGCCTGCTATCTTCCCAACGGCAAGATCATCTACGATTCCACTGGCATCATGCAGGGCGTGCCATGCGTCGGTGGCGGGAACACGGTGGCCAATCTTTATCTGACAGACGCAGACGGTTCGATGAGGCGACGCTTGTGTTTCGATCAGGACCACGACTGGTGCCCGACCGTCATGCCCGACGGCCGGATAATGTATGCCCGTTGGGAATACTCAGACGTCCCTCATTACTTCTCACGCCTGTTGTTCAAAATGAATCCGGACGGTACAGCACAGTCTGAATTGTCCGGCAGTAACTCGTGCTGGCCTAACTCGACGTTTTATGCACGCCCGATTCCCGGCTCACCGAGTAAAGTTGTTGCAATTATCAGCGGCCATCATGGTGTGCCCAGAATGGGCGAGATGATTGTTTTTGACACTGCGAAGGGTCAGCGCGAGAACGAAGGCGTGGTCCAGCGTATCCCCGGCCGCGGCAGGCCGGTGCCGGCAAAGATAGGCGACGGCATCGTTGACGGCGCTATCCCGAAGTTTCTTCATCCATTTCCACTGAGCGAGAAGTACTTCATCGTCAGCGCCAGTATTCATAACCTGTGGGGCGTCTATCTTGTGGATATATTCGACAACGTCATCCCGATCTACACTCTCGCGGGCAGCGCACTGCTTGAACCTGTACCACTCCGGCGCGTCCAGACGCCTCCTGTCATCCCCGAGCGGGTTAATCCCGCACGCAAAGACGCAGACGTCTATATCGCCGATGTCTATGCCGGCGAGGGTATGCGCGGCGTACCGCGAGGCACGGTAAAGACCATGCGGGTCTATTCCTTCGGTTTTGCCGCACCAGGAATGGGTGGGCACAATGAAGTTGGCCTCGATGGGCCATGGGATATGCGGCGGATACTCGGGACGGTACCTGTACACGAGGACGGCTCCGTAGCCTTTGTCGCACCGGCAAATACACCGCTGGCCGTGCAGCCGCTGGACGCTGAAGGCAAGGCGGTACAGTTGATGAGAAGCTGGTTCACGGCAATGCCCGGCGAGCGAGTCTCATGTGCGGGTTGTCACGAACGCCAATCAAGTTCGCCCGCCGTCAAGCGGGCGAGCGCGTTCGCTCTTGAGCCAACTGCGATAAAGCCATGGTACGGTCAGCCACGCGGCTTCAGTTTCGCTCATGAAGTACAGCCTGTATTGAACAAGTACTGCATCAAGTGCCACAACGGTGAAGCGAAACTTCCCGATTTCCGCAGCCGCGACGGCGGCGGTTTCAGCATTGCCTACAGGAATTTAAACCGCTTCGTGTACCGGCCTGGACCCGAAAGCGATTACCACATAATGAATCCGATGGAATACCACGCCGACGTGAGTGAACTGGTCCAGATGCTCAAGCAAGGCCATCACGATGTCCGGCTGGACGCGCAATCCTGGGACCGACTGATCACATGGATCGACTTCAACGTGCCATATTTCGGCTCGTGGATGGAAAAAATCGGGCCCCGCCCCATTTTGAAACGCAGGCAAGAACTCGATGCCGCCGATGCCGGGCTGACAAACGATTTTGAGACCATACCTGAGATAGAAGTAAAACTGGGCGATGCACCTGAGGCTCAAGCAATCATCTCAGCAGCGCCACCAATCACCTGCCCCGGCTGGCCATTTACCGCCAAAGAGGTAACTAATCAGACTCTGGACCTTGGCGAAGGCGTAAAGTTGGAAATGTCGCTCATCCCTGGCGGTGAGTTCGTCATGAATAATACCCGCACAAAGGTGGACAAGTCTTTCTGGATGGCTAAATGCGAAGTGAACAACCGGCTCTTTTCACTCTTCGATCCGAAGCACGACAGCCGGTATTTCAACCGTATGGGCAAAGACCAGGGTGACCGTGGTGTGTCAATGAACGGGCCACAGGAACCAGTCGTGCGTGTGAGCTGGCGACAAGCCATGGAGTTCTGCGCATGGCTGACTGCCAGGACCGGACGCCGTTTCACTCTGCCAACTGAAATCCAGTGGGAATGGGCCTGCCGCGCCGGTAGTGCCGAATCATTCTGGTTCGGACCGATTGGTACCGACTACCGTAATTTTGCAAATCTAGCAGACGCCACATTGGGAACCTTCTCTGCCAGCGGGGCCCCTTCCGCCTGGCGCCCGGCGGACATGAATGTAAATGATGGCGCGCTTGTCACTACGCAGGTCAACCGGTATCAGCCCAATCCCTGGGGTCTGTACAACATGCACGGCAACGCTGCCGAGTGGACCAGCACTGCCGGCGACGGCACTGGAAAGAGAATTGTTCGCGGCGGCTCATTCTACGATCGTGCCTATCGCGCAACCGCAAGTTTCAGAATTGCCTATCCAGAGTGGGCCGGAGTTCATACCGTAGGGTTCAGGGTGGCATGCGAGAGCGACTGAATACCGCAAATTGAATATTGAATATTGCACATCTGTGATGTAGAGCATTTACAACGCTAGGTGGTCTGGACACAGGCTGGTAACACCGGGCATCCTCAATGGCGCACCCGGTGATGTCAGCACGAAAGGTTTTGAACGGTCAAATAAGAAAGAGGAGGTAAAGCAATGAGATCAGTAATGGTTCTGTGTGCGGCAATAGTGATGGCCGGAATGGTACCGGCTTACGCGGCGACTTACTACGTCAGCTCATCGGCCGGCAATGACAGTGCAGCAGGAACAACCGAAGCAGCACCATGGAAGACCTTTGCCAAGGCTTCAACTGTTAGTCTGGTCGCTGGAGATAAACTCCTTCTCAAATGCGGCGACACATGGAACGAGGAGCTCCATCCGAAAGGTAACGGAACTGCTCAGGCTCCTGTTCTCATCTCCTCCTTCGGCAAGGGAGCAAAACCAATCATCGACCGGCAGGACGACAAGGCAGACCTGGTCGGCCTTCTCCTCAAGGATCAGGAAGGTTTTAAGATCGTAGGTCTGGAGTTCAACAAGTGTCAGACGGGCATCTATGCGGAGTATTCCGACAATTGCCCTACTAAAAAGTACCTCTGGATCGAGGACTGCTATTTTCATGACTCTCTAGTGTACGGTAACTACAAGACATACCCGACACCAAGAAACATCAGTCTGGGCGTGTGCCTCTTTTCATATGAACGCGACAAGAAGATAATACTGCAGGATATTATGGTTAAGAACTGCGTATTCAGGCGGCTGGCATCTGGTTTCTGGACCAACAGTCCGGACAACTTCAACGCTGGTGCTTCGTTCGTCTACAACTTCAAGAATCTGGTCTTTGAAGACTGCCTGTTTGAAGAAGGCTACCAGTGGCAGCAGGGAATCCGCGGAGTTGACGGCGGCGTCATGCGGAATTGCATCACCCACGATGTTGGACGCGGATTCCGCGCATGGAACGGCGTTGCCGGGGCAATGTTCTTCCGCTGCAAGGACTGGCTGATTGAAGACTGCGAATGGGGCTTTGTTGACATCGGACAGGGCAGCGGCGACGGCGAAGCATTCGACTGGGAAGGTAACTGCGACAACTCGGTCATGAAGAACTGCACTTTTCACGATACCGATGGGCCGGGATTCCTGCTCTGCTGCTATGCCTCAGACGGAAATGCCAATAAAGATATCACCATGGAAAACTGCGTTATCAACGCAAAGTCAAAACGACCGATCCGTCCTAATGTCAGGGCAGCAATCATCAATACAACGGATTGGACAACAGCTATCTGGAAGAACTGCCGTTTTTACCTATCGCCTGGCGAGGCCTTAATGGCTGTGATGGATGGCGAGAAGGATCAGAGGTCGAAGTTCATCGACTGTACAGTCAAGACTTTGGCCGAAGCCTGCAAGGGATCACCAAACCTTGCTCTTAAAGCAAGAGTCACGGCTTCGTCCCAGGATGCAGCCGCTGCCATTGACGGCAAACCTGATACGGCATGGAAGCCCACCGGCGACGGCAGCCATTGGCTGCAGCTCGCATTGCCGGCGGCCACCCTCGTCAACACCTTCAAGATCAAAGAGGCGGCGGGATCCTCAATCAGTCGGTACCAGATCCAATACTGGGATGATCAGGCCAAGAAGTGGATGAGCTGCTTTAATGGCATGACGATCGGGCAGGAATTTGTGTGCGCAATTGCGAACCGGACCACGAAGGGCGTAAGGCTGGTGGTTATGAAGACAACCAGCGGCAGCCCGGCTGTGGCGGAATTCGAGGCATACAACGACGTTGCCGAGTGGAAGCCTGTTCCACTGCTGGGTGGCAGGTAGAATGCCCGAGTGGTGGACTAGCACGGGATAAGAGCATGTTCGGGCGGCTCTATGTAGAGGTCATGCCTGAAGTAGATCGCACATTCCTGGCCGACCAATGAGCAGAATACAGGAGCTCCATGAAACCAGGGATAATTGACAGGTCTATAACCGCGTGCTTCGTTGCCTGGCTCACCACCCTCTCCGCTTCAGCGAACCTCACGGTCTCCAACCTGCGCTGCGAGTACCTGGTTAGCCCTCTTGGAATAGACATTGCGCAGCCACGACTGAGCTGGCAGATAAGGGAGAGAGAGCTGAAATCCGGTACCGGAGGTCAGAGACCAGCAGACAGAGGGCTAGCACAGGCAGCGTATCAGATCCTGGTGGCGACTAAAGAGGAGCTGCTGAAGGAAGACAAGGGTGATCTGTGGGATAGCGGCAAGGTCGCATCAGGCGATTCCCAACACATTGAATACGCGGGAAAGCTACTCAAGAGCGGGCAGCAATGCTTCTGGAAGGTCAAATCGTGGATCAACTCCGCCGGAAGTTCCAGGGCGACCAGCGTTGAGAGTAAGCACGCCATGTGGTGCATGGGATTGCTCACTCCTGAAGATATCAAGGCAAAGTGGATCGGCTCCCCAACGGATGTCCCGGTCGAGCCGGCGCCTCTCCTCAGAAAGAGCTTCTCCATCGGCAAGAAGGTCAAGAGGGCAACCGTCTATGTCAGCGGTCTGGGCTACTACGAACTTTCGCTGAACGGAAAGAAAGTCGGCGACCACGTTCTGGACCCGAAGTTCACCCGCTATGACAAGCGAGTACTCTATGTGACCTACGATATCACCACACAACTGAAAAGCGGCGCAAACGCCATCGGCGTCATGCTTGGTAACGGCTGGTACAACTACCACGTCAACAATGCCTGGGACTTTGACACCGCTCCATGGCGCGCCAAACCTAAGATGCTACTGCAAGTCGAGGTCGAGTTTGCGGATGGGACCACGCAAATGGTGACCAGCGACGACTCCTGGAAATACTCCACAGGCCCGATCCAGTTCGACGGCATGCTCTGCGGTGAAGTCTATGATGCCCGCCTGGAGAAAGTTGACTGGGATACAGCTGGGTACGACGACTCCAACTGGGTTGCTGCCAGGGTTGTCGATGCTCCGAAAGGCAAACTCTCAGCCCAAATGGTTCAGCCAATCCGGGTGACGTCTGTAATCAAACCTGTCAAAGTCACACAGCCAAAACCTGGCGTATATCTATTCGACATGGGCCAGAACATTGCCGGCAAGGCACGCGTAACTGTGATCGGACCGATCGGGACTGAAGTAAAACTCCAGTATGCAGAACTACTGAGAAACGACGGGACGCTGAACGCCGACAATATAAAGATGCACTGCAAGTCGGGTGAGTTCCAGACAGAGCGCTATATTTTGAAAGGCACCGGTACCGAGATCTGGGAGTCACGATTCATGTACCACGGCTTCCAGTACGTTCAAGTGACCGGTTTTCCAGGCGAGCCGAAGCTGGACAATCTTCAGGCACTCGTTATGCATACCGACCTGGAAACCGCAGGGACCTTCGAATGCTCGAATGAACTGCTGAACAAGATCCAGCAATGCACCCGGTGGTCCTACCTGAACAACTTCCATGGGCACCCTACAGATTGCCCTCAGCGCGAGAAGAACGGCTGGACCGGCGATGCACATCTCGCAGCCGAAACAGGCCTCTACAACTTTGACGCGGCTGCCGGCTACACTCAATGGATGCGGGATTTCAAGGACGAGCAGCGTGATGGCGGCGAATTGCCAGGCATTGTCCCGACAGGCGGCTGGGGTTACAGCTGGGGCAACGGTCCGGCATGGGATTCGGCCTACGTCCTGATTCCATGGTACCTCTATCAGTACCGGGGCGATGTCAGAATTCTTGCCGAACATTACGAGAATCTGAAACGTTACGTCGATTATCTTAATCGCCGGTCAAAGAACGGTATCGTCGGCATTGGTCTCGGTGACTGGTGTCCGGCGAAAAGCGGAACTCCTGAGAAGGTGACATCCACCGGCTACTACTACGTCGACGCCGTTATCATCTCGAAGATTGCTGATATACTCGGCAAAAAAGATGATGCCGCTAAATATGCGCTGCTTGCCCTGGAGATCAAGAAAGCGTTTACGCGTGATTTCCTCAATCAACAGACTAAGCAATATGCAAACGGAACTCAGACAGCCCTCGCCTGCGCGCTTTATCAAGGGCTGGCGGCATCAGATGACATTGAAGCCGTGACATCAAATCTCGTCGCCAATGTCGAACAGCAGGGAAACCATCTTGACTGCGGCATTCTTGGAACAAAGTATCTGCTCCACGCTTTGAGCGATAACGGACGGGCAGATGTGGCATACAGGATTACGACGCAGACAACACTACCGAGCTGGGGCCATTGGATCAACCAGGGCGCCACGACTCTTTGGGAAGAATGGAA
Source organism: bacterium (assembly GCA_037134535.1). Classification (GTDB taxonomy): domain Bacteria; phylum Verrucomicrobiota; class Kiritimatiellia; order SPBP01; family SPBP01; genus JBAXKQ01. The sequence goes on along the minus strand of JBAXMA010000015.1, from coordinate 1,805 downwards.
CGGCGACGGGAGTCACAATCATGTCATGTTTGGCGACGTTTCCGCATGGTTCTACGAGACTCTGGCCGGCATACGGCCGGACTCTACCGCACCAGGATTCAAGAAGATCATCATAAAGCCCGCCATAGTCGGCGACCTCTCATGGGTTCGGGCACGCCATGCGTCAGCCTACGGTGATATTGTCAGTTCATGGAAACTTAACGGCAAGAGCCTCACTCTCGATGTGACCATTCCGCCAAACACGACCGCAGAAGTCTATGTACCGCGAAGCAGCACGGCAACAAGTGTCAACGAAGGCGGCCAGCCGGTCTCGAAGGTCTCCGGCATTTCTGTCGTAAAACTCAAGACGGCGAATAGCGATGCAGTATTCATGATCGGGTCCGGGAGTTACACGTTCACATCAACGGTAAAATAGATCAGTCGGCAAACGTTTCTGAGTCAAGAACGGGCTCGCTCCTGCCCGGTCTGCCGTTGGCCGGGCAGGCACGACGACGCTATCAAATCGCACATGATGCAGCCGTGAGGCGACCAATACTTGCATACAGTTATTCTTGCAATGCGGAATCGAGAGTGCTGAACTTATCAGCTGTCGCGTAAAGGGCGAGCAAATGGCAGACCGGCTTCCTGACCGCTGAACATCGAAACCTTGTTGGAGAGAATCAGTCAGAGATAACGCAAAGTAAAAGAAAGGGTAGAACGAATGAAAGACTCTACATCACTCTCACGCCGGATGTTTCTGAAGGGTTCCCTTGTCGCCGCAGCGGCTGTCGGGCTGAAACAAGCACTGTTTGCCCAGGCCCCCGCTGCCAGTGCTGCCGCAGCCCCACAGGCTCCTGCCGCAGCGGCCACGCCCATCCCTATCAGTCTCCAGCTTTACTCTGTGCGCGGCGACTGCAAGAACAACTTCGATGGCGCAATGGAACAAGTTGCAAAGATGGGATACAACGGTGTGGAGTTTGCCGGCTATGGCAAATATGGCGGCAAGGCTGCTGAACTGAAAAAGAAGCTCGATGACCTGGGCATTAAGGGTATCGCAACGCATATCGGAGCGGGCAGTTTTCGCGGAGATGCTCTGCAAAAGACTATTGAGTTTCATCAGGCCATCGGATGCAAGTATCTAATTGTACCGGGCGATGGCGCTTTCACCAATCCCGAGGGGAGTAAGTCTCTAGCGGAGCTGTTCAATAAGACTGCCGAGGTCCTGAAGCCGCTGGGCATGTGCTGCGGCTATCACAACCATACTGGCGAATTCGCAAAGGTTGACGGCAAGACCTACTACGACCTTTTCGCCGAGCGCACGACGAAGGATGTGGTCCTGCAGCAGGATGTAGGCTGGACTGCTGCCGCCGGGCTTGATCCCGTTGAACTGATCAAGAAATATCCTGGCCGCTTCAAGATCATGCACTTCAAGCCGCACGTGCTCGGTGGCGACAACACAAAGAAGGCAATCATAGGTCAGGACTCTATCGAGTGGACCAAGCTCATCGCCGCCAGCCGCGAAGTGGGTGGCGTTGAGTGGATCACCATCGAGCAGGAATCCTACCCGGACGGCAAGTCGGCAATGGAATGCAGCGCGATGTCTCTGGCGGGACTCAAGAAGCTGCTGTGAGGCAAGGGCGACGTGTTCAGTGTCCGATGTTAAGGTCATGCAGGAACGCATGACCTGCTCCGACACTAGTCGTTAGACGTGATACATGTTGCGTCTATCACTTCTGGACTGCCTCTTGGCATAGAGGTACACAATGTGGCAATATCTAGAGCCTGTCCCATGATCACGGGAAGCAAACAGGCCACACTGAAAAGAG